>CAMPJM010000012.1 GCA_946886805.1 uncultured Flammeovirgaceae bacterium
GTTTATAGTAATTATGTACCTTTTTATTAATAAATTAGTTTTTGTTTGAATAAAAGAAACGCCAATATTTGATATTAACGTTTTTTTAATTTAATTTTTCCAAGATTTGTACTATCCAATAATGTCAAACTTTTGAAAATTGTTTTAAATAAAATAATTACTAACAGGTTACTTTTCTTGTAGCTTTAGGTTTAATGTAAAAATAATGAGTTTGAAGTCACCTACAAAAGATTATTTTCTTACTCGAATAGAGGCTTTACAACAAAACCTTGAAGATTTAATCCGTATTTCCAAGACAAACCAAAACCTAAAATTTGCTCCCGAAAGCAACATCGACGATCTAAAAAATGAACTGTTCTTTATAGTAGATCATTCGGGGAACATCCTTAACTGTAACAATGCTGCGTTAGAATTTCTCCAATTTACTTCAGATGAACTATTAGAGTTAAATCTTGTAGATGTTGTCCCTATTCATCAAAAAAAATCTTTTCGGGATTTCTTTTATAACCTTAAACTAGATTTCCCTTCCCATAGTTTTCCCGTTAGTTTTATTACTAAAGAAAACCAGCTAATCAACCTGTCGTGTAAAGCGGTAATGAAGCAAGAATTCGCTTATGTTCTCTGTAATTTATTGAATCAGAACGGGACGGAACACGAACCCCAGTCGGCTATAGATCTGAATCACAAAAGCACTAAAGAAGCTTACAGGCTTTTAATTGGGCATGAAAATTTGCTCCCGACCAATGGAAAAGATGGCGCTGATTCACTGCGTTCTGTCGTAAAAAATCGCACACCGGTATTTGAAGAAAAGAAAAACTCGTTGTCCCGTTTGCTTGGAATTAATTCCAATAAATTGGCCATAATGAGTACGGTGGATGTCAATGGTTTTATAGTAGAGGTTAATGAATATTGGCTTGAATTATTGGGTTATAACAAAGAAGAAGTACTGGGAAAGGAAGTATTGCAGTTTTTTCATGATAATTCGAAACCCTATATTAAAGATGAATTTATTCCTGAAATTGCCAGCTCAGGAAATACTAAAGCAGAGAAATGTCTCATGGTAGGTAAAGATGGAAATGTTTTAGAAGTCTCCATTTCCGGACTATTGGAATATAGCAGTATTCAAAGAATCTACAAATGGTTTGTTTTTTTGGATGAACCGGCCAAGGCCCAAAAGGTGGCGGAATACAATAATGATACTACTATTACTACTTCTTCTTCCGAAGAAAATTCCGTTAGCTCTGTCCATCATCTGAAAGCAATTATAAATAGCAGCAAGCAAATTCTTTTCTTGCTGGACCAAAAAATGGATATAATTGCCTTCAATAAACACGCTGAAAAAATCACAGCACTACATACCCAAAAAAGAATAAGGATAGGGGGCAATATCCTTGATTTCCTTTCTGAAGATGATGGGAATGGGTTAAGGGAAATTTATGGGGAGGTACTTGCTGGCCGTTCGGTTCACTTTACGAGAGAAATGATTTTTCAGGATAATGCTAGGAGATGGTTTGAGGTGAATCTTTTTCCGGTAGAAGATGAGGTAATACATGTTCGGAATGTGGTTTTTAGTGCTGAAGATATTACGGAGCGAAAGCAAGCAGAAGAGAAGTATAAAGAGCTTGAAATTAATTTTAAATCAATTTTTTCTCAGGTAGCCGTTGGGGTAATGCTTTACGACCTGAACCATGAAATAATTCAGGCGAATAAAAGATTTTACGAACTCATAGAATATAGCAAGGAAGAGTTCGACGAAATTCAACCTATGGGAATTACGCACCCCGAAGACAGGGAGAAAGCCCTTAAAAAAACAGAAGAGCTGGTAAGTGGAAAGATCGATAATTATTCCCAAGAAAAGCGATACGTGACAAAGTCCGGAAGGATAGTTTGGGTATTTCTCACCGCTACCGTGGTAAAAAACCGGCAGGGGAAACCTAAACATATCATTTCGGTGACGCAGGATATTTCTTTGAGGAAAACCGCCGAACAGGAATTAATTTATAAGAAAAGTGAACTTGATACTTTTGTGTACAGGGCTTCTCATGATCTAAGAGGACCTGTAGCATCCTTGATGGGTTTGTACAATATCGTGAAAGTGGAATTTGCGCATGACAAAAACGCCATCACCTATTTTGAGCATTATAATAACAGCGTGATGCGCTTACATGCCGTGCTTCAAAATTTGATAGATCTTACGAAAATAAAAGAATCAGAAACAAAAATAACGCAGGTAGACCTGAAAGAATTAATCGATAGTTGCCTCAATTCAATGAAGAACCTCTCGGATTTCAACAGGATTGCCTTTGATATATCTGTGGATATAGACTTCCAAGTTTTTATCGACGCTAAAAAATTCAAGACGATTATAAAAAACCTTATCGAAAATTCCATAATCTATTGTACCCCTGAAAGTACGGCTTTTGTAAAAGTTTGTGTTACATATCAGGAAAATGTTCTTAAGGTAGAAGTTACCGATAACGGCCGGGGTATTGACCCACGAATTCAAAGCAAAGTTTTCAACATGTTTTTCAGGGGAACAGAAAAATCCAAAGGCTCCGGTTTGGGATTATACATTGTTAAAAATGCAGTAGAAAAGCTCAATGGAAGCATTCAGCTAAGTAGCAAGCTGAATGAGGGAACAAAATTTTCTGTGTATATACCCTATTTATACGGGCAGGAATATTCGGCTTTATTGGAAAAAAACTTTGTGAATTAATAGCTTAATATTCTATTTATATTGTTGTATTGCTTCCCACATTAAAGTGGGGCTGTCCGAAAGGTCTACCACGATACCCAAAAACCTTTAGTGAAAAAGCAGCAATAGTTTCCATATGGTTGATTAGTAAAGTCCCGGTATTGTTTGTCAGGGGCTTTTTGTTACACTTTCAGGCTTTCCATGAGTTCTTTGCGAATTTCATCGAGTCATTCCAGTTGC
Source organism: uncultured Flammeovirgaceae bacterium (assembly GCA_946886805.1). The sequence goes on from CAMPJM010000012.1 coordinate 2,936, forward strand.
CCTGGTCTCCATGGTTTCTTGCCCTGACGTTGCGAGGTAAAATACCCGACGGTGCTTTTGTCGGATTCGCCATACAAACGGCTGGAAATGTCGGATTTGTTGACCCAACTTCGTTCAGCCATTTGGTCTTACCACTTGTTTTCGTTATATTCATCTAACAGTTGGTCTATTTTGTCCCGAACCATTTTGGTGTGCTTTTTGGAAATCAAATGTTCAATAGATACCTCAAGAAATCTATTTTGCTTTTTAATAACCTCTGCCTGGCTATCAAATCTTATTTGTGGCATTAAGTTAAACTGATATTATTTGTTGCGGTTTTTAATATTCAGATTTATTGAAAAAAAACTTCGTAAATTAATACTAAGTTCTTTTAAGTATCTTATTAGTATATTTCTGGTATTTTGCCATGCGCAGCCTTTGGCAAAGTTTCAAAAGAACGAAGAACGAAAAAAAATCTGCGCAGCGGGCTTTGGGGTTACACGCAATTAAGAAAGGTTAAAATTAGCAGAATTCTGTCGTCCATACTTTATAACCATGCAACTTTGTGCTCTTTGCGTCTAAACCTTAATTTTTAGCTTTGCGTAACAATTACTTCTGGCATTGTCCAGGGTAGTGGTAGTATAAAAGTGGTTTTCAATTACATATCAAATAGATCGCTTAAAAATGATTTCTTTTTACCATGAGGGTGTTTTCTATGATGGTCATGGCTATACTCATTATATCCATATCGTTTAGAATCTGCTTCATAATTTTCTCTTTTTGAATAGTGCTCCGCAGACCTGTCAATAATCTTTTCCAGCTCGCCCCGATCTAACCAGATGCCGCGGCAATTTGGACAATAGTCAATTTCAACATCTTTCTTTTGACTCATTAGAAGGGTTTCGTTACAGGCAGGACATTTCATATTTATTGGGTTTGTGTTTTAAATCGAGAAGATAGCCAAATTTTTACTAGGTTTCTAATCTCTAATCAGAAACGTACGTTTTATAATTATGTTATACAAAAAGGATTTTAATAGCATAAGCTTGACACACGATCTTAAACAATTCTACTCAGAATTGCTGCACATCCTTGGCCTGGAGGAAACAAAAGTAGACGGGAGAGGGCTGTTGCAAAGAAAAAGCAAAGGCGAAAGAAACCCCGCATCTTTGGTAGAAAATACTATCGCACAATTAGAAAGGCTTGACAAAATTCCGTTTGTGGAGAAAATCTCTCAATATGGAGAAAATGGTGAAGAGCAATTGCACAGAGTAGCGTTGGAGCTTGTCATTACATGGGCTAATCGCATACTGCTCTTAAAACTTTTGGAAGCACAACTGATCAGCAACAATAAAGGGAATAAAAGCTTTGTTTTTTTGAATGCTACTAAAATAAGAAGTTTTGAAGCGTTGAACAGTCTTTTTTTTAATGTATTTGCCAGAAACCCAAACGAAAGAAATGAGCTGGGAAAAGACTTGTTTAGTAGAGTACCTTATTTAGAAAACGGTCTTTTTGAACCCTCAGTTTTAGAGCAGAGGACAATATTCATAAGTGATTTAAAATCTGGACCAAACTTGTCGATATATTCCTCAACAGTTTTAAAGGATAGCAATGGCGAGTATAAAGACGGGTTGGATGTACTTTTTTATCTTTTAGAGTTTTTAGATGCATATAATATTGGGGGTAAAGCGTCAGAAGAAACCCAGGAAAATAATAAGGTATTGATCGATTCCAGCCTTGTAGGATCCTTATTTGAAAAAATGAATGGCACCCAAAGGGAGTCGTTGCCGAGCAGCCGCCTCTCCAGTATGAACAGTTGTGGGGAAGCTATTCAAATAGCTGTTTTGGAGAAGCTAAACGAATCTAGTTTTCGAAGTAGCACCTTCAATAAAAGCAAGCCGGGCAGTGGAAATTACCAAGATAGGAGGAAATTTGCTTCAATTACTGAAGTTTACAACTCTATCGGGAAAGATTTGACCAAACAGGAAGCAATTAAAGCCATAAACCGTTTGAAAATAGTTGATCGCTCGGTGGGCGGCGGAGATACCGTGATTTCTGTCCTTCAGGAAATTATTATCATAAAAAATGAGCTTAAACTACTGATAGATATAATTGGAAGACCTTTAGAAAATATTGATATAAAAGTAGTAAACGGAGAGCTTGTAATCACTGATGAAAAAAGGCAACTATTTGAGTACAATTCTCAAGCGTCCGAAAGCCATAGAATACAGGAAGTGCTGTTTTATGAAAAGAAAAGAATAATTGAAAACTGCCTCTTTGGAGCAGACGAAAACCCGCAGCTGGTAAATATTTGTTGTTTTCGACTATGGCTAGAACTACTCAAACATAGCTACGCCAAACAAGCTGAAACAAATGAATTAACTTCCCCCGTTTGTTATGCGAATAGTCCTGAACTCCGCGATGATTTTAAAGATGACCAACAACCGGGATCCTCCGCTAAGCTGGTATTCAACATCAAAGCCAGAAATATTGATGACCAGGTAATGGAGGAGGGCTGCGTTTATATATCGTAAATGAAGAATTTTAATTTTACTTCTTCAAACTTAATCATCTCCTATATATTATGCCAATGACCATGTTCTTCAGACCAGACTTTTCCTGCCGGTGCTGTACCTGGTGCGCCATTTCCCGAGGATTGGTTGGAAACGTACACAGTAATAACTACAATTAAGAATATTACAGCTATTATGCTGCCAATAACTAAATTCTTTTTGCTAGGTCCTTTTTGGCTATCGATTTGCTGATGGCAATTCTTATATTTTTTTCCACTCCCGCAATGGCAAAGTTCATTTCTTCCAATTTTACCCATCTTACTATTTTAATATGATCTGTAAATTTACTAATCCTTTTTCATATTGCTCATCCTAAGTTAGCCATTTTAAGTAGTATTATTCAGTTAAACTTACTTGGAGCTCAAATTAGACGTACTGGATCAATCTACTAACTTTGCAATGGACACAGTAAAACAAAAAAAGGAGGTCTTTAAACCTCCTCCTTGATGAAATAAAATTCCGGATGATGCTTAATTTTGTTTTGCAACGAATGTATAATCTACTTCCATAGAACCGGTGATTGAAATATCCATTTCCTCCATAATACCTAAAGTAAATTCATCCAGATACATCCCAATAAATTCATCAAAAGGTATGTTCATTCTACACTTTAAGGTATTTTCATTTATTTCCATAATTTGTAAAACAAGATCCTCCTTTACTATGGTTCCTGAAGAAGTAGTCACAAACAACGCACCTTCATCTCCCACAATCGTCAGTTCATTTCCTGAATCACTTAAGTCCCAGGTGAAATTTCCGTTAATGTCTTCTCCGCAGTAGGTTTCTGATGGCGTATATTGAAGTATTCCGCTAATTAAAAAATTATAATCAATGTCATACTCACACTCCGGAAGATCTTTGATAATACTATAGGTTGAGTCTAAACTTTCTTCAAAGCCCGCAAAATTGTAATTATAGGTCACGTGGGTCACTATATCATTAATTTCCCAGGTAGTTGAGGTAATAATTTCTTCTTTTTGCTCAGCTGAAATGCCTTCATCGTCTTTGGAGCAGTTGGTAAAAAGAAATGGAAGACATAATAAGGCTAGTCTGAAATAAGTGTTTTTTATTTTCATATCATTGTTTTTTTAACAAATAACTCTTTTTAGTATTTTAAAAAGAATCTATAATGGCGGTTTTACCTACAAAGTAATACTTCCGGGATGTTTCACCTTTAGACGAGACTGCAATAGACTATAATTATTTTTACCATTGATTACTCTCTGGGAAAATAACTATACTGATTTATCGGTTTGAATGATTTAGCCTTATCTTTAACTAAAATTAATAGATCCGTACAATTGCGATATTTTACCTTATGCTGCCTGTTTATTTTTGCAATTTTTCCTGACACTTCCTGGTCTCAGGAAAAGAAGGAGATCGTCTATAGGGCATCAGCGTCTGATCTGGAAGTTTTGAATCAATATTCCTTGCCACAATTTTCTTTTGATTCAGTTTTCAGTTCTCAGTTTTTTGATGACGTGATAAACGTCCTACAAAGAGACGGGTATTTACTGGCAGGTGTTGATAGTGTGAGAGCAAAAAACAAATCGATCATTGCTTATATGTCGGTAGGAGCAAAATTTACCTGGGCTACTTTAAAGCCAGGAAATATAGATGAGGCCATATTGAACAGCATCGGCTTCAAAGAAAGATTTTATAAGAATAAACCTTTTAAGTATGAAGAAGTAACCAAGCTTCTTGATAGGATAATTGAGTATTCAGAAAATAATGGCTTTCCCTTTGCCTCTGTGAAATTTGATTCTATATCAATAGAAGACCGGCACGTGAAAGCTTCTATAAATTATCAAAGTGGCCCCTTTATAACTTTTGATACGGTTGAACTGGAAGGAAATTCCAAGACAAAAGCTTTATTTTTAAGTAATTACTTGCGCATAAAGCCGGGCTTCCCTTACGAAGAAAAAAAAGTGGGACAGGCAACTGCCAGGTTAAAAAGATTGCCTTATATTAAAATCTCAGAGGCGCCCTACGTCAGCTTCCAATTAAAGCAAGGTACTCCGCATATACATCTTACAGACGTTAAAGCAAACCAGGTCGACGGGATTATTGGGTTATTACCAAATGAGGGAAATGGTGGAAAACCTCTTATAACCGGGCAGTTTGACCTCCTGCTTCAAAATATGTTTGGCTCTGGAAAAGCGGTTAGCTTGAACTGGCAAAGAACCCAGATCAACTCTCAAAATCTGGATGTCCGCTATAGCCATCCAAACTTATTGAAGTCGCCAATTAATGTGGAGGCTGGCTTTTCATTGTTAAAAGAAGATACCTTATTTATCAACCGAAATCTATCATTAAGCTTGTCGATGCTTGCTGGAAAACACAGTAACATTAGCGTATTTACAGACATTAAAGTAGCCAGGACTATTGCTGATACTGGTTTAGAAATTCCGTCAGTTGGCGAAAGTCGATACGCTGATTTTAATTTGAACCAGTACGGGATTGGCTACGATTACAGCAATATAAACAATCCTTTGATACCCACAAAGGGGCTGAATTTTGACATTAAAGCAGCGGTAGGAAATAAAAAATTTCCCGAAGGAAAAGGAAGCCCCATGGACTCGTTAAATTTAAGTTATGTGCAATATAATCTGGAGGCAAGAGCCGATTATTATTTCCCTGTTTCAAAACGCTTTGTAATAAAAAGCAGGTTTTTAGCAGGTTCTATTATAAGTGATCAACTTTTTTATAACGATTTATATAGGATAGGAGGTTTGAAAACTATCAGAGGGTTCGTCGAAAATGAGTTTTTTGTTTCCGACTTTGCAATTGGTACTGTAGAAGGTCAATACTACCTCGATAATGAATCATACATGTTCCTATTTTATGATCAAGGCTATATTTATACCAACATTAATCAAAAAATTGAAGAGTTTCCGGCAGGCTTAGGTGCGGGTTTAACATTCACCACAAATGCAGGCGCTTTTTCTTTTGTCTATGCTTTAGGAAGAACATCTGTTCAAGCATTTAACGTAAATTTCTCTAAAATCCATTTTGGTTACATCACCAGATTTTGATGATAATTTAATGTGGATATAATAAATTATTCTGATAACTTGCCTTCGTTTTTATAATTCGAGGTTATGTACGATTTAATACTATCCTTTATTTGGGCATTTCTTTTATCAATATTTGCCATTCCTTCTATAATAAATGTTTCGCATTCTAAAAAATTGTTGGATGAGCCAAACAATAGGAATATCCATGTCTCATCCACACCAAGATTAGGTGGATTGGCTATATTTTGTGGCTTTATGTCAGCGCTTACCATTTTTGGAAGAATGGGAGATGGCATAAAGCACCTGCTTGCTGGCTGTCTCTTGTTATTTTTTATTGGTATTAAAGATGATATTATTTCAGTCTCCGTATTTAAGAAATTCTTTGTGCAGGTACTGGCGACAGGTATTATCATGTTTATGGCTGATATTAGGATTACCAGCTTCCAGGGAGCTTTTGGAGTTTATGATTTAAATATTGGGACCAGCTATGCTTTTACCTTTTTGGTTATAGTGGGTATCACCAATGCCATTAACCTGATAGACGGAATGGATGGGTTGGCGGGAAGTATATTATTGGTGATTGCTGTGATATTCGGCATATATTTTTATAGGATGAATTCACCATACGCCTTTGTGGCATTTAGTTTTGCGGGGGGTATTTTAGGCTTTTTGCGATATAATATTTTTAAAGCTTCTATTTTTATGGGCGACACAGGGTCTTTGGTAGGAGGGTTTATCGTGTCCGTACTGGCGATTAAATTTATTGAATTGAGAGCAGACTCCGCATCGCCGGCTTTGGCAGTTGCGATTTTGGCAATTCCTACTTTTGATACACTGAAAGTGTTTGCGATAAGAATATTTAAAGGCCGCTCCCCTTTCTCACCAGATAAAAATCACATACATCATCAGCTGTTGGCGATAGGCTTGTCCCAGCCAATGGTTTTACTGGTGATTATTTCTTTAAATATTGCCATAGTAGTTTTTGTTATATACTTCAAAAATCTCGGAACAAACAATTTATTAATGATTACAGCTTCATTTGCGTTGATGTTTGGGCTTTTACTTGCTTTCTTACAAAGGAGAAATAGGGCATATGCATAAAGTGAAAAGATTTTTTCTGCTATTTTTTGCAATTTTGGTTTTTCCTTGCTGCATATTTGGTGCTGAGATCAATGATTCCATCAGAATAATCAGAGACCTGAAAAGGTCATTGCTGGTTTACGATGCTTCGCAGGAGAGCTTTGTTCCGCATGCATTCAACACCCCGGTTAAAGGCAACGCGGTAAGCGTGATGCTAAACATGAAGGAATCTTCGGAAGGCATGTTATATATCTGCGGCCAGCCTAATACGGCTCTTTTTATTGAGCAAAAAATTGTTGCTTCCCAAGCTGCGGAAGCATGCATCATGTTAAATATAGACAGCCTCTATGCTATCTATGGTGATACTGAAAAGGAATCGCTTTTTATAACAGCATATCACAATAACCTCGATATTAACGAACTCCAATTTTCAATTGTAAAGAAGCTATCTGAAAATGAAATGGCTCAATTGGAAAACAGCAGTGGAATAGATGCTATTAGTAGGAGTGTCTCTTCTTTTAAGGACTTTTATATCATTGGCTTGCTCATAATTTTGTCGCTAATTGCCATGATTAAGGCGGCATACCCAAAAATATTTCAAGAATTTTATAGCATAAGCAAAATTTTTTCCTTTAAGTGGCGCGAAGATAGCCTGATTGCAAGCAGAGCTATAAACACCATCAACCTTGTTTTCTTAGTAGTTTACAGCCTGGTGTTTGCATTTATTGTGGTGGTTTTATGGCATGAAACAGATTCTACCCCTGAGCAGTTGAATTTTATCGGGTTTAGTAACTTTTACTCTTCATTTTTCAGTTGGATAAGCATCACGTTTTTTGTGTTTATAATAATAATATTGAAGTACCTTGTAATATACATATCTAGCTCTCTGCTAGGGTTTAAGGATTTGATAAGCTTCCATTTCCTAGATTTTATAAGGGTTTCACAGTTGTTCATGTTTTTGATTTTAGCAGCGATTTCGCTGAGCATGATAAGTTTCTATGATTTCATTAATCCGGGCAGCGACGCATTCTCTTATATCGTCTTCTTTTGCATTCTTTTAACAACCGCCCTTCTCTTTTTTAAATTATTAAGCAGCACCACTTATAGGAATATGCATTTATTTTCATACCTTTGCACCACTGAAATCTTACCTTTGATTATTAGTATCAAGTTTTTTTTAAATCTCTAATTCATAGAATTAAACATTAATTGGTAAACTGAGTAAGTGGAGCTATGACAAAAAATACCAAAGATAGGTTACAAAAGGTAAAGAGTATACTTGTTTCCCAACCAAAGCCTGCAGACGATAAATCACCCTATTTCACACTTGCAGAGAAGTGTAAATTAAAGATAGACTTTAGATCTTTTATTGAAGTAGAACCTACAACCCTAAAGGAATTCAGGCAACAAAAAATTGACATATTGAATCATACCGCGGTTATTTTTACAAGCCGCAATGCAGTAGATCATTTTTTCAAATTATGCCAGGAAAGCAAAGTCGAAATTCCAGCGGATATGAAATATTTTTGTATTTCTGAGCAAACGGCTAATTATCTACAGAAATACATTGTGATAAGGAAGCGGAAAATATTTACTGGTGCACGCACAGCGGAAGACCTAATTGAAATATTAAAAAAGCACAAGAACGAAAAATATATATTTCCCTGCTCTAATATCCGGAAAAACGATATTCCGGAATTTTTGGAGGTAAACGGTTACAAATATACTGAAGCCATTATTTATAAAACCGTTGCCAGCGACCTTTCAGATCTGGCGGATGTCAATTATGATGTCATTGCTTTCTACAGTCCATCAGGTATTAATTCACTTTTTGTGAACTTTCCTGACTTCCAACAAAAAAATACAAGAATTGCAGCGTTTGGTCCTACGACAGCCAAGGCAGTATTGGATGCAGGGCTTATACTAGACATAGAAGCCCCTTTACCCAACGCTCCTTCAATGACCGGAGCTTTGGAGCTTTACATCAAAAAAGTCAATTCATTATAATTTTTCCTCATAAAATCATTTTAGGGTAAAAATCACGTTATATATATTACATTAAGGAAATTTTGGAGATAGTTACATTTTCAGAATTTCCTTATCTTTATATCTAATACTTAAGTGATTTTACAATGAAACAAATTTACTACTCCTTTTTTTGCATAGGATTATTTTTTGCTGCCTTGCCTGTTGCCCATGCACAACAAGATGCCCAGCTGAGCCAATATATGTTTAACACATTATATTATAACCCTGGGTATGCAGGTGTTGAAGGCGTTACCAAACTTACCGCTTTATACAGAAATCAATGGACGGGTTATACGCCATCTTTTGAGGACGGCGGCGCCCCCACTACCATGGTTGCAACTTTTGTGGCCCCGATTTTAAAGTTTAGGAGTGGATTTGGTGCAACCCTGGTTAGAGACGAACTTGGGGTGCAAAGTAATTTACAGGCGCAGGTATCTTATGCCTATCATCTTGGCTTAAAAAATTCCAAATTGAGTTTTGGGATAAGCGCTGGTGTATATTCTCAATCAATCGATTTTAATAAATATAGATATATCCACGAGAACGATCCCAACATATTGGAGGGAAAAGAATCTCAGGTGCGGCCCGATATGGCTTTAGGATTTTACTACCAGGCAGAAAAATATTATGCCGGTATAAGCTTCAATCATATTCTCAAATCAGAGTTTGATTTTGGGGTAGATACTTTACGGAATTCTCTCAAAGAACACTCCTATTTTACGGCCGGTTATCATTATGAACTAAATTACAATTTTATCGTAACTCCCTCCGTTTTAGTAAAAACTGACTTTAATACTTATTCCGTAGAAGCAAGTGTAATAGGTACTTACAACGAAAAATTCTATGGGGGGCTCTCGTTCAGGCAAGGGGATGCGGCGATCGCATTATTAGGTTTTAGTATGTTAGAAGATAATTCGCTGAAGTTGGGATATGCGTTCGATTATATTATTAAAGCCAAGGAAGCAAAAATGGCGACATCGCATGAAATTATGGTTAGCTATGAACTTCCAATAGTTTCAGCAGGAGGCAAGAAAATAATAAGAACTCCACGGTTCCGTCATTAATGGAAATAAAATTTTGGATAAAAAGGAAACTTCTTTGTCCAATTGTGTTGTAATAGTGTTAAAAAGTGTGTGAATAATTTTTTTATTAAAAAGTCTCGAAAATATTACAGATTACAGATTTTGAAGAGGTTCGCTGTTGATTAAAATTTCTTATCAATTAATTTTGAAATTCCTCTTTAAGAACGGTTTGTATATTTAAGAGTTAAACAAAAGTGTTATGAATAAAATGTTTTCTACTAAAAGTGCCATTAATTTTTTCCTGCTATCAGGTCTATCTCTGGCTATCCAAAGTTGCGGCCTCTTTGGTGGTGGTGGACGTTCTGATGACCAGGGTAACCTTGTAGGTGTACAAGGCAGAGAGGGTTGGGAAATGACAGTCCCTTACGGGATGGTAACTATTCCAGCTGGTACCTTTCATATGGGACAAGCTGATCAGGATGTTGCAGCTACGCAAATCAACTTCAACAAGCAGATTACCATTGGCGGTTTTTACATGGATGATACCGAAATTACCAACAATGAATATCGCCAGTTTATGGACGCAATCCTTTTGGATTCAGCCCAAATAGTTGGAGAAGATGAGATCATGCAATTGTACTATCCTGATACTTCGGTATGGGTGAAGGACTTTTCACACCACATGGGAGATCCATTAATGGTGTATTACTATTCACATCCTGCTTTTGATGATTATCCTGTCGTAGGAGTTAGCTGGGAAGCTGCTCAGTATTTCTCACGATGGAGAACTAATTATTTAAATGCATACCGTGAAGGTAACGGGTTGTTTCAAATGCCAAATTTCAGGCTTCCTTCTGAAGCAGAATGGGAATACGCAGCCCGAGGTGGTCGTGATATGGCAAAATATCCCTGGGGAGGCCCTTACATCCGAAATTCAAAAGGGTGTATGTTAGCCAACTTCAAACCAGGAAGAGGGAACTATTTTGATGACGGCTTCGCTTATACAGCTCCTGTTGCGTCTTATTTTGCTAATGATTATGGGCTTTACGATATGTCTGGTAACGTGGCGGAATGGACAGAAGATGCTTATAACCCTGCTTCTGTACCAATGGTATGGGACCTTAACCCAACTTTCTTTGATGAAACAGAACCTCGTAAAGTTGTAAGAGGCGGATCATGGAAAGATATTGCTTATTTCCTTGAAACAGGAACAAGAACTTTTGAATTTAAAGACTCAACCAATGCAAGTATTGGCTTCCGTTGCGCAATGACCTACCTCGGTCGATCTGCTGGAAGTGAGTTTTAATAATCCTATCGATTAGTAAATTACAGTAAAATAATAGTCAAAAATAATAGTCAAATTAATAACGTATTAACTTAAATTTTTCAACAATGAGTAAGAATAAAGGTGGATTTAAAGAGCTTTTTTATACCTCGATCATGCCTAAAATATATGGTATTGGTGCTGCAGTTGTAATTATAGGCGCGATGTTTAAAATTTTGCATTATCCTGGAGCGGATTTAATGCTTGTAGTAGGTCTTACTACTGAGGCTGTTATCTTCTTTTTCAGTTCTTTTGAACCTAAGCACAATGACCCGGATTGGTCAAAAGTATATCCTGAACTTTCTGAAGATTATGAAGGTGCAACTGGTGTGATGAGAAGACCAAGTGAGGACAACAATGGTTCAGTAGCTAAGAAATTAGACCATATGTTAGAGAGTTCTAAAATAGGGCCTGAATTGATTGACAGCTTAGGAAAAGGAATGAGAAGCCTTTCTGAATCTGCAACTAAAATTTCTACTTTAGGAAACGCTTCTTTGGCGACAGAAGAATATGCTTCAAACGTAAAAGCAGCTTCTAAGTCATTGGTTGATATGAATAAATCATACGCAACTACTGTAAATGCGATGTCAGAAATGGCAAATGCTTCTAAAGACGCAAAAGAGTATCATTCTCAAGTACAAAATGTGACTAAAAATCTTGGCGCATTGAATGCTGTTTATGAAATGGAACTTCAGGATACCAATAGTCATTTAAAAGCAATGAATAAGTTCTATGCTAATATGTCTACTGCTATGGAGAATATGACAGAAGCCTCTAAGGAGTCAGAACAATTCAAAGGTGAGCTTTCTAAACTTACTGGTAATCTGACCTCGTTGAACAGAGTATACGGAAGTATGCTGACTGCAATGAAAGGGTCTAATTAATTAATTTTTAACATAAAGATTATAAAATTATAAAATATGGCCGGAGGAAAAGAGACCCCAAGACAAAGAATGATTGGGATGATGTACCTCGTGCTTACCGCACTTCTAGCTTTGAATGTTACGAAAACTGTACTGGAAAGATTCATTTTTATAAATGAAAGCCTTGAAAGATCAGTTTCTGAATCAGAAGTTAGTAATGAAGGTACAATAACACGAATTAATACTGCTGTTACCGAATCTGGAAGTAGACCTGCAGATGTTAAGGTTTTGGATATTGCCAAAGTGGTGAGAGAAAAAACTTCTGCAATTCTTGCCGATATGGATGCTCTTAAAAAAGAGATAGTAGTCGGTACAGGTGGCAGAGATGAAACTGGGAAACCAGTTGGTATCGATAACGAAGAAAAGGTTGCCAACCTGATGATCAATCAGAAAAAAGGATTGGAATTAAAGCAAAAGCTAAATGATTATGCTGCTTTTCTTTCAAAAACTACAGGCGACCCTTATGCTCCGCTAGCACTTGATGCAAAAGAACATCCAGCTTTTAAGGATGATCCAAATCAGAACAAAAAGGCATTTTCTGAATTGTATTTTGCACAAACGCCGATGTCAGCCAGTCTTGCAACAATTAGCCAGATGCAGACAGAAGTGATCAACTACGAAACCCAGGCTTTAGATGCTTTGGCGAGAAAAGTTGGTGCAGCAGATTTGAAGTTTGATAATATCATTGCAATGGTAAGACCTGAATCAAATATTGTAGCAGCAGGTACTAAATACCAGGCTCAGATGTTTATCGCAGCGTCTTCGTCAGCAGTAACTCCAACCATGAAATTAAATGGTAACCCGATCCCTGTAGAAAATGGTATGGGTAAAGTGGAAATTATGGCGAAAGCAGACAGCTATGATAAAGACGGCCTTGCAAAGAAAACTTATACTGCCGAAATTACTATTGACACTCCTGGTGGAGGAGACACTACTTATACCAATGTTATTGAGTATTTTGTAGCAAAACCAGTTATACAGGTTCAGTCAGCATCAGTACAGGCTTTATACTTGAATTGCGGAAATGAATTAAATGTTCAGGTTCCGGCTTTAGGATCAACCTATAACCCATCATTTAGTGCTACTGGTGCATCAGCGATTGAAGGTAGCCAAAAAGGATTGGTTACTGTAGTGCCAACTGCTGCTGAAGTCAAATTAAATGTAAGTAGCAACGGAAACTTTATTGGTTCTGAAAATTTTAAGGTTAGAAGAATACCAATGCCTACCATTAAAGCGTTATCCGGTGGCAGGGAATTGAACCTTAAAACAGGAGTGCCTGTTCCAGGTCCAAGATCGTTGGAAATAAAAGCTGTTCCTGATCAGAGTTTTGCGGAATTTCTTCCAAAAGATGCTCGTTACAGAGTTTCGCAATGGGAGGTAACGCTAGCAAGAGGATCAAGACCGGTAAAGACTGAAAGAGTTACTTCTGAGTCTATCAACCTGAACTCGTTTGCTGCGTTAGCAAGACCAGGCGATAGAATTGTGATTGAAGTAAAACAAGTTCAGAGAATGAATTTCCGTGGAAATGTGGAGAATGTTAACATAGGTAGTGAAATAATTCAGATTCCTTTGAATTAAAATATTGAATAAGTGTTATGTAAAAAATGTTAGGAATTATTATTGAACGTTGTGTTAATATTAATTTCTAACATGATAAAAGCCTTAGGGCTATCAACAAATTTTTAAGCAGATGAAAAAATTAGGTTATGTAATAGTATGCTGTGTCTTTGCCTCGCTGGGGCTTGGATCTACAGGTTATGCGCAAGAAGTAGCTTCTACAGGTTATAATCCACATTCATTGAACCCTATACATGAGTCTGACATTATGTATAAGAAAACGCTTTGGAGAAGGATGGACTTGAGAGAAAAGCAAAATAGACCCTTCTTTGCTTTCAATAATGAGATAACGAAAATTATTATTGAAGCAGTAAAAGCAGGTGTTTTAAGACCCTATGAAAATGATTCTTTGAGGACAAGAATGTCTAAAGAACAATTTCTAGAAAATCTTAAACTTCCTGAAGTGGGTGGTGGCTTGACTGAAGAAGAAAAAGCTTTGGGCTTTGGTGCTGATGATGCTGGTGGCTGGGGTGATACCGGCGGCTGGGGCGACGAAACCGGTGCTGAAGGTACAGAGGACACTACAGAAGTTGAGACTGTAGAAATTTCTAATGAGTTTCTTCCTAGTGAAGTTTCAATTTTAGAAATTAAAGAAGATATGATTTTTGATAAGAAACGATCAATAATGTTGTATGATATACAATCCATTAGTTTGATTATCCCTGCAGAAAAGTTTGAAACAGGGTTATTCAGACCTGTAGCTACCTTCCGATATGTAGATTTGGTTGAACTTTTTAGAAGTATGCCGGAAGAAGCAATATGGTTTAATCCACAAAATAGTGCCCAGCACAGAAATTTAGCTGATGCATTTGAACTAAGGTTGTTTAACGGAAGAATAACTAAAGTTTCAAATCCTCAAAATCTTGAGATTATGGATATATATTCTTCAAGCCAAAAAGAGGGTTTAATAAAATCGCTACAAATTGAACAAGAATTAATTGAATTTGAACATAACCTCTGGGAATTCTAGGAGTTAGGGTCATTTTATCTACATAACACTTAATAGAAAAGAGGCTGATGGCCTCTTTTTTTTGCGTTCCCGGACTTGTTCCGGGACCCCTATAAATCACAGCTTCAGAATCCCTTCTTATCCTGAGAACACCTTCCAAGATGTTATTCCGGGATCGCTCTTCTATTCCTGTGGCTGTTATAGCATTTATTAATAAAAATGATAGTTTCGCAAGAGAAATCCGTTTCCAATTAAACAATATTGTGCAATGCATTATGTACGATATTAGCTTTATCTTTTCCTATCAACTGTGCTAAATCTACCAAAGGTGCCGCTTTGATCTTCGACATAGATTTATAGTGGCTCAGCAGCTTGTTTGTGGTGTTTGCACCTATTCCCTTGATCCCTTCCAGTTGCGTATTGAAGCTTGTTTTGCTTCGTACATTTCTATGAAAAGTGATGGCAAACCTATGGGCTTCATCCCGAATCTTCTGAAGTAAGATCAAGGATTCAGACTTCTTATCGATATGAAGTGGGTATTGGTCTTCCGGATAGTAAATTTCTTCCAATCGTTTAGCAATGCCTATAATTGGGATCTGCCCATATAATCCAAGCGCCTTCAAACTTTCACAAGCGGCACTCAATTGCCCTTTGCCTCCATCTATAACAATGAGATCAGGTAAAGACTGGTTCTCTTCTATCTGTCTTTTATACCGGCGATGTGTTATTTCTGTCATGGACGCAAAGTCGTCTGGCCCTATCACCGTTTTGATGTGGTAGTGACGGTAATCTTTTTTGGACGGCTTTCCGTTTTTAAAGCAGACCATAGACGCAACCGGATTGGTGCCCTGGATATTGGAATTGTCAAAACATTCGATGTGCTTTGGTATAGTCTTCAGCTGTAAATCCTTTTGTAGCGTTAAAAGCACACGATTTTCCTGCTGCCTGTTAGTAAGAAGGCTGTTGAATCGTTCTTTTTTATAAAAAAGTGCATTTTTTATTGACAGATCAATCAATTTTTTCTTGTCCCCTATTTTAGGGACAATTACTTCTACTCCTATATCTGTGGAGATTTCTTTATTTGATAAAATCTCCACAGCTTCAAATTCATATCTTGCCAATAATTCCACCATTACGATCGACAATATATCCTCATCACTTTCATCCAACTTCTTTTTTACTTCTACTGTCTTGGTTATAATTATTGTTCCGTCCTTAATTTTCAGGTAATTTATAAAAGCAGTTTTTTCGTCCGAAACGATAGTAAACACATCCACATTGTTAATCTTCTCATTCACTACAAGAGATTTGGATTGATATTTTTCAAGGGAAAGCAATTTGTCTTTATATCGTTGTGCTTTTTCAAACTCCATGTTTGCAGAAGCTTCCAACATTTTTTCTTTAAAGTAGTTCCTCACCATGTTCATATTGCCTTTTAATACGTTGGCTACAAGACTGATGTCATGGTTGTATTCTTCTTCCTCCTGGAATCCTTCACAAGGTCCCTTGCAATTGCCGATATGATATTCAAGGCATACTTTAAATTTTTTTTGCGCTATATTTTCTTTAGAAAGATTAAACTTGCAGGTACGGAGCGTGTAAAGGTTTCTAACCAATTCCAATACATTGTTCATTGCTTTTACACTCGCAAAAGGGCCAAAATAAGTGCCGAAATTTGCTATTTTCTTTCGGGTGGCAAAAATTCTCGGGAAGCGTTCATTGGTGATGCACAGATAAGGATAAGTTTTATCATCCTTCAGTAAGATATTATAGCGAGGCTGGTTATTTTTAATGAGGTTGTTTTCCAGAAGAAGTGCGTCAAATTCAGAATTAACAATAGTGAACTCAACCTTCTCTATTTCCGAAACCATTTTCCGGGTTTTTCTATCTGCATTTTTAACCTTTGTGAAATAGCTGCCGACCCTTTTTTTGATATTTTTGGCTTTGCCAACGTAAATGAGCTTTCCGGCTCTATTGTAATATTTATAAATACCCGGCTGATCCGGTAGTTTGTTTACTTCTGCAGTTGTGTAATAAGGTATTTCCATTTATCTTTTCTCTCTCCCCCGAAAAATAATAATATTTTTTGGCATTAAGTTCCTTAAAGATACGGTGATTTAAGGATGATGTAGCTTTTTTGTAAATAATGGTCAAGTATGACAGGTTGTGTAAAATAATAGCAGAATAGCTTGTCGCTTAATATTTCCGTTTTGTTAATCCTTCAACTCGTGTAGATTTGGCTTTAGCCGAATTATTGGTAGCAGATAAAACGAAAATAAGCCTTAGTCTGTCCAATATCATTATTTTTAAATGAAACCTATTTTACGTAGTCGCCCCTCCGCAACTAGACCCAGCTCCTGCGGTGCATCCATAGCAATGTTGATTGGTGATTATTTCCCTGGCTGCCAAAGCGGTAGTGTCAAAATCTTTTATATGCTGCGGTGATCCTTCAGCAACCGTCAAATCCAACATCTGATTAAAATCACAATCATATATAAGGCCGTCCCAGCCTATTGAAATAGTGTTTCGGCACATGACATTTGCCGCCGCTGCCGGATTAAACGCATTTGCCAATTTTTCCATGTAGTCGTCATAATTACCGCTGGTGATCAGATAATCCAAAAAGCGGCTGATAGGCAAGTTGGTAATAGTGAAGAGGCTGTTAAACTCAATATCAAAACCAGACATTAACTTACTTTTAAATTCCTTCTCTAATCCTGCCTGTGATCCGGGGAAAAATGCCCCACTGGGATTATACACCAAATCGAGCAACAGGCCAGTTCCTTCTTTTCCATAGCCTACATCATTTAACATTTTTAATGCTCGTATTGATTTTTCAAAAACACCTTCGCCTCTTTGCGCATCAGTTTTTCGTGCAGCAAAATAAGGCAAAGAAGAAATTAGATGGACATTATGCTTTCTAAAAAACAGTGGCAAATCATGGTATTTAGGATTTGCAACTATAATAGTGAGGTTGCAACGAACAATTATTTCTTTTCCTAACTTGCTGATCTCCACTACGAACCATCGAAAGTCCGGATTCATCTCAGGCGCCCCCCCTGTCAGATCAATAGTTTTTACATCACTTTTTCTTAATGCCTCCAAACAAAGGATCATCGTTTCCCGTGTCATGATTTCTTTCCTATCCGGTCCCGCATCAACGTGGCAATGCTTACAAGTCTGGTTGCACATTTTCCCCAGGTTTACCTGGAATATTTCAATCCCGGTGGGTTTTAAAGGATATAGATCAGCCATAGCCAATTTGCTCCTGAAAGAAGCAATGCTTTTTCCCTCGGGTGCTTTATTTAACACTTCCAACTGCATGAAAGAATCTGAAAAGCTATGCTTTTGGGCTTTTAAAGATGCCATATTGTTTTTTATAGCTTAATAAATATCAACTAAAATTTGTCGGCATGAATCTATAGTTAACTTTGGAAGAAGTAATGTTATTTTCGCTTAAACCAATTCTCGATCTTAATTCCATCTAATCGCTTGAAGTCCTTTATATTATCTGTAACCAGGATTAATTTGTTTTCTATAGCCGTAACTCCAATTAAAAGATCAAATTCGTCATGTATAGGATTTCCGCTCTTTTTAAGTCGTACTTTCTCTTTCGCATAGCGTTTGATAGACCCAAATATCGGAATTATAGAAAGCCCGTTAACAAATATATCTACGGACTTATGAGACTTCTTTGGATTGTCACTATTTTCTGCACCATACCGAAGTTCTACAACTGTAATTTCCGAAATAAAGCAATTATCTCGACCTTTCTGTTTTATTATTTCGTCTAAGTTTAATTTTCCTCTTAAAAAGAAAACGCAAATGCTTGTGTCAAGTAAGTAACGCATTAAAACTTGATTTCTTTACTTCTAAATTTTCTGTTCGATTTTATATCTTCAATAATTTCTTCTGCTGGTTTTTCAGAGGAAAATGCTCCAAATGATTTGTAAAAATTGTCTTCTTTTTTAGAACTTTGAGTTGATAATGATTTTGAAAGGACTTCAATCAATTTTCGTTTACTCAAGGAACTAAGCCCTTCAAATAGTTTCGAATACGTTTCGACAATATGTCTCTCTGTATAGCTCATTTTGCTTTTTTTTAATAAAAGTAAAGAAATTTCCCTTCTTAATAGTCTTCAAAGCATTGTACGCACGTTAATGTCAATGTGTTCATTTTGTATGATTTATGAAGTAACAGCTTTACACCATCCCAACACCTAAAACCCAATCCCCAACACCTATCACCCAACACCCACCTACATACTCACCTCTTTCACTTTGTTCATCATCTGTACTCCATGCACCAGCGAAGCACCTCCACGAATGGCAGCGGCAACATGTACAGCTTCCATCATCATCGCTTCATCGGCACCTTTTTCAAGGGAATCGCTGGTGTAAGCATCTATACAATAAGGACATTGGACAGTATGTGAAACTGCAAGAGCAATTAACGACTTTTCCCGTGCAGTCAGTGCACCATCCTTAAATACCTCACCGTAATAATCGAAAAACTTTTTTGCCAGTTCCGGTTGGAACTCAGCGATGTCACCGAATTTTCCTAAATCCTCTTTCTTGTAATAAGTGTTCTTGTCCATTTTAGTTTGTTAAGTTTTAAGATGCAACTTTTTGTATTTCAATCTTCTTCTTTATTCCATAATTTTTAAAAAACATCAGTTTTACATAATGGGTTGTAACTGTAAACCTTTTAACGCTATTTTTTAAGCCAAATGCCAATAATACATATTTGTTCCTGAGTTATAAGAGCTGTGTATACATCCCTGCACTAGCAGAAATTTCGACGGCGATAAATAGCGTTAAAAAATGAATATAGCCTTGATTTTTTTGTCCCGAGGTTTCTCTCGGGAGTCTGTCCGACGAGGACAAAAACAATTAAACATTGCATGCTTTGCATTAAGCAAAAGCAAATTTCCCACTATTTATCCCTAAGTCCCTAAACCTCTAAGTTACCTCCAAATAAATTAAATTATAGCGGCATTTATGCTTAAGTAAGGCATTATTAATATTTCATTTTTATGGATTGTCCCTTTTTACCTATCTTTGAGGCTATGGCAAAGAACGACACTACTAAAGAAGAAAATAACCAGCTAAAATCAATAATAGCACACGCAAAAGAGTATGGATTTGTATATCCCTCAAGCGAAATATATGATGG
>CAMPJM010000013.1 GCA_946886805.1 uncultured Flammeovirgaceae bacterium
ATATAGGTAGTATACAAAGAAGAAGAAAATATGATATATGAAGAGAGAATTCATCAGTCGAGTAGAAAAAAAACGATGCTTTCTTACAAATCCTCTGAAAATCATTTGATTCAGGATAAAAAGAAAAAGCACAAGAAAAATTCCTCCTACCATTGCTAAAATAATTCCAGGTCTCCAAGACTGTAAGCCCAGCTAATTTGATCAAATAGATCTGGATTTATATTTGCCAGTGCTTTAAATGTTAATTCAGGTCCTATTCCAGCAGTCATCTCGGAATGAAATAAGTGATAATTAATATTTCCACTGTACGTAATGACGTTTGCGCCAGATTGCTTGGCAAGTTCTAAAACCTTCTTCTTTACCTCCTTTTTCTTCATGTCTGAATCAAAAATAAGTTCTGAAATTCTTAGTTCACGAACTTTTGAGTGTTCTTTTATATGACCTGCGAAAAAGCAATCTTCACTCATGTCCACATAGTAATCTAATAGAGGGTTTTTCAGGTACCTCCAATCCAAATAATCTGAACTTTTTTGGGTAAAAAACTTGTCTGACCTCTGCATTCGCTGATTCCAGCTATCCAAAGTTTTTTCCAGAATCTCTAGACGGCCATAACTTTTCTCAATCTTTTTACTCTTCGAAGACCAGATGCGGGGGTTTGTCATCCGAACTCTTATTTTCACTCTGCCGAGGGATTTCCACCCCATTTTTAAATACCCGGGTTTACTCTGGGAATTGGGGGTGTTAAAAACAAAATGATCGCCATTTTCTTTGCCAATTTCCAGTGCCTGTAATGTCAACTTCTTGAAAATTCCTTTCCCCTGATGCTCTGGATGCGTTGCGGTATCCACTGCACGAAAAGCAGAAAACAGCTCATCTCCTTTTTGCCATTGCCAGCGCATAAATGCCCTGACTCCCAATAATTTGCTATTTTCTTCTGCTACTAAAACCAATGATTTTCCAAAGGGATTGTTGATATGCTTATACCGCCATATCTCCTCATTTTTTCTTGAGGATGTCTCTCCCAGGCTAGCTTTTAATACTTTTAGGATTTCTGGAATATCATTATGAGTGGCCTCTCTAATAGTCATAACTTCCTTGTACATTCATAAATGAGTCATTCACCGATTCTAATTTCTCACATCTTTTTTCCCGCAATAAATTCGGTACTGACAATTATTTAACTCCAATTCTCATTTTTCCAAATACCGGCTATATATTTTCTCTAACTCATCAACCATATTTCTCAAACTGAAATTTTTTACAACTCTTTCTCTGGCCGCTAGTTTTAAGTTTTTTAGTTTCGATGGATCACTTATTAACAATTGACAAAGCTCTGAAAGTTTTTCCCACTCATCAACATTACAGGTTAACCCGTCTCGCCCATTTCTGATTACCTCTTTAATTCCCCCTGCATTTGTCGCTACCACAGCACACTCCATACTCATGGCCTCTAACAAAGCAATGGGTAAACCTTCAAAATTGGAGCTCATCATAAAAATGTCTATAATTTCATAATACGGCTTCACATCCGTCTTGAGGCCGGTGAAGAAAACGACATTATCCAAACCCAAATTCTTCCACTCTTTTTTAATCTCCTCTTCCAATGGACCTGCCCCTATAATAATTCCATAGACTGCTGAATTTTTTTTACGGATCTTACTGATAACCTGCAACCACTCCACAAGGCGTTTTTGGAATCTAAAAACTGCTACAATTCCGATTACGAACGCTTCCTTAGGGATACCTAGTTCTTCTTTGATCTGCAAATTAGATGTTCTTCTAAAAGAATCAGTATTGACTCCATTTAAAAGCGTTTGGACCGAAATATCTGGGTTAATATTTCTGATAATAGAAGAAGACACATCTTCGGATACTCCAAGGGCAAGGCTTTGGGAATTAAAGGAAAGCCGGTTTACTATTTTGGTGACGAAATGGTATCGTTCTTGCAGATTGTGCTCCGTGTAGATTAACGGAATTCGGGTTTTTTTGTACACTACTCGCCCTACAAATCCTGCCCACGGGAGGTGACAATGAATAAGATCAATTTTATTTTCTTTAATATATGAATTGATTTTATTGTATTGAAGCAATACATTGATATTGTTTTCTGCCGCTAAACAAGTTACTTTTCCACCGGCTTCCATTAATTCATCCACCAATTGGTTTTTCCAGGGCAGAAAATAGATATAATGAAACTGAAAATTTCCTTTGTTGTGAATTTTTAAAGTTTCAGGAAGTAACATTTCTGCACCCCCTCGACCCAGTGACTTAATGATATGAAGTACCTTTATCTTGGACATATAATATTTATTGGAACAAAGTTAGCCCAATCCTTAACCCTGCCAAGTATTTCGATTTTAATTAAGAAACAGAATTTATAAAGTCAAAATGATTTAGGCTCTTTGCTATCAATTATTTTCCTGTATAGCACATCAAAATTGACCACCAAGTTCTTGTTCAAGTATTTCTTGAGAACCAGATGATTAGCCTTTTCGATAACACTGGAATTTTCTCCATTTAAGACCAGGGAAATAGCCTTAGCGAAAGCTTTTTCGTTACCTTCAGGTACTAAAATACCCGTTTCAGGGCCTACTATTTCGTTGATTCCTCCGACATTGTAAGCGATCACTGGAGTCTTGCAATACATTGCTTCCAGAAGGACCCCGGGCAGACCTTCAATAATGCTCGGCAAGATCAAAACGTCCGCTTTCAAAATCATAGGTAAGGCATCATCTACGAAGCCATAGAGTTTTATCTTGTCTTGTAAATTTTTTGCCACAATGTCTTTTTCTACAGATTCCCTTAAATTTCCGTCTCCCACAAGATGTAACATAACATTACCTTCCTTTTTCTGTAGGCGATCGAATATTCTGATCAACCCACTGTGGTTTTTTTCAAAACTAAACCCTCCAACATGAATAATATTTTTTGTGTTTTCAGGAAAATCGAATGAATCAGAAATAACCTTCTCCTCAATACCAATGGGCACAACCTCCGATTTTTTATAAAGACACGGGAACTGATTTAATAAATCTTTCTGAGAAGCATGAGAAACAGAGGCTACAGCAGCTACATTCTTATAAAAAAAAGAATTTATCTTTTTTTGATAGGGTGATTTCAAATATCTACCAACTTCACTGGCATTCCTAAAAATGATAGGGGTCTCCCACTGAAACAATTTTTTCGATAAAACAGCATATTTCAAAGTATCGCCGGAATTAGCTTGTAAAATATCAGGTTTAAACTTTTTTATAATCTGGTCTAATTTCATCCAGGCTGCAACATCAAAAAATCTCCAGTTCGAGGAAGCCTCCAAACTTTCAATTTCTCCTTTCCATGGTAAAGTTGCGTTACCTGTAAAAACCGAAACCAGTTTTACACAGTTCCCATTTTTCTGCTGATGGTTTGCCAACTGACAGGCAAAGGTTTCAGCCCCACGCTTCTGAGGTTTTTGTATCAGATGCAGGATCCGCAGAGTCCTTTCTCCGGATGGTATGGGAACTTCCTTAGAGTTCTTTTCAGGAGAAACAGCATGCAAATAAAAATTTTCATATTGTTTCACAACTTGTTCAAGTTCGAATCTCTCTTTGGCCTTTTTTCGGGCCTTTTGAGCAAGAGTTTCAAATTTTTCCGGGGATTCTAGAATTTTAATAATACTAGATACAAGTAATGAGATGTTCCCTATAGGATAGATTATAGCACAACTATCATCCACACACTCTAAGTTTACAGGAATATCAGAACATATTATGATTTTTTCAGCCATCATCGCTTCTATTAAGGCACCAGGTAAACCTTCAGAATAAGAAGGGTACAGAAAGATCTGGCAGTGATGAAGCAAACCTGCGATATTCTCAATGCGGCCTAAGAATTCTACATTTTTCTGAAGTTTGTACTTTTTCACATGTGATTCCAACTCCTGCCGGTATGAACCATGGCCAGCTAAATACAGCTTAACATCAGGATACTTTTTTATGATTTCCGGTAGTGCTTTTAAAAGATCCATTTGACCTTTCAAGGGTATCAACCTACTGACATTTAGGAGCTTGATTTTTCCCTTTTCTATGAATGAAGCAGCCGACTCTGATGAGGAGGCTGCAAACTCTGAACTATTTCTTCCCCTGTATATAACGTGAACTTTTTCTTCAGGGATTCCCAAAGCCTTAACAGTTATATTCTTAATTGTGTGCGAGTTTGAAACAAAAAGGTCCACATATTTTACAGTACGTTTATCTATTCTGTGGAAGTATTTTAGTTTAAGCTTTTGAAAAAGGTTTTTATTATAATAGCGGTTTTGGGAATAGGCATTACTGACGAAACTACCGATTAGACATATTTCAGGAAAGTGTCTTTTTAACTTTCTTGCAATTATTTCAGACCTGAAAAGAGTCGCATGAACAATATCAGGTTGCTCCTTACGATAAATCGGAATTAATCCTTCCACGGCCTGGTTAAAGGCATATTTCTTATCAATATCTAGTGAATAAATTCGTATACCTGAAGATTCCAATTTTGCTTTAAGCATATCTCCCTGATAAATATGTGCGAATACTGGTTCTACCTGATCGAAATTTCTGGCCAATTCGACGAGACTTTTTTCGGCACCATACCCTTCAAGCGAATCGATTAAAAATATTATTTTGATTTTATTCACTAATCAGTTTTTTTTAATTCCAGTGATTAAATTTTTATAAAGTTGAAATACGCTCCTATTCACCTCTTGAAGCTGAAATTTTGCCAGGAAATTCTCTAAACTTTTTTCTCCCATCTTTTCATGGTCCATCTTTAGAATCTGTATAAACTGCTCAGATAAGGATTCCGGATCATTAACCCGATGAACCAATGCATTTTCCTCGGTAATAACTTCTCTAAAAACTGGAATATTCGAACAAATAATGGGTAAGCCGGCCGCTTGTGCCTCTATTAGGGCTCCACCAAGTCCTTCAAATAAAGAAGGAAAAACAAAAACATCAGAAGCTGCCAACAATTCATAGACATCATTCCTGTGTCCTAGAAATTTAATAGTCGTTTTTATATTATGCTGCTGAAGAAATTTTTCAATTTCCAATGAAGCGTTCCCTTTTCTTCCACAAAACAAAAAACTAACACCTGCAGCTGACAGTTGTTTATCAACAATTGTTATAGCCTTCAGAATATCGAGATGAGCCTTCTGAAATTCCTGTCGGCCTACATGAATGAAAGTAATCCCCATACCCTCCATACCTAATTCATCCTTCAGATTTTTCCGTATTTGTTCCCTATTAGGAAGATTGGTATTCTCTTTCCTTCCTCTGTAGATTACCGTAATTTTCTCTTTCCTGATATTTAAATGTCGCCTGTAATGCCTTGCCACTTCTTCTGTTATAGCTATAAAATGATCAACACCTCGGCTTTGAGAAAACCTGTCAATCTTTTCATATAATTTTAGAAGTCGTCCATTTACATTTGGATCCTCATACCGAATCTCATCATAGGTAGCATTTACAAGGCTTTCTACATTCATGAAACTTACCACAAGTTTTGCAGTACGCGTTCTCAAAGCTGCCCTGAAAAGGGTACTATGAACCAAATGAGGCTTAAACTCTTTGATTATTCCAATTATTTCCTTCACTTGAGTGAAAAAAAAACGTGAATTTAGAAACTTCACATTAAGACCAGCCCTTAGAACTTCCTCCTCCACTCCCTCTTTCCTGTGTTCCAAGACAATAACTCTTATTTCTACACCCTTCCCACGTAAAAAGTACCACAAATCGGCATTAGATCTTTCCGCCCCACCCGTACCTAAACTGTCTTGGATATATAGAATTCTCATCCACCCAATATTTTGTAACCATAATTAGTTAAATGCTTTTCCGCAACCTTGTTTATTTCTGAAATATCATTTTTCTCCAGTCGCATAAAACTAGAAGAATTCATGTTTTTAATCCGGCTATTTTTTTCATGAATAGTAAAAGTTTTTTCAAAATAGTCACCAGGAAATTCTTCCAAGCCTAGTTTATCTAAGATAGTATTTATGACTTCTGAAGGATTTTCCGCTAGGTCTTCATATCTTATTTCTATCACATTCTCAAGTTCATTCCTAGATTTTTCGAACACTTCTAAAGATCTCACCCATTGTTTTGCGCACAAGGAAAAAGGGTATTTTTCTTCTTTATAATAAGGGTTCCCCTCCATCACCTTCGCTTTCCTATGGATACCTTCTGCAACTGCATAGCCATTCCGCACAATATGAATAAAGAAGTTCGGATGAAAATGGTCCTGGAAAAAGTCGAGTCGGAGGGAATTCGAAATAGATTTTTCTATTAGGAAATCCTTCTTAGGATCATAGAAATGCGACCACTGTTTTTGGATGCGGATAGCACTCTCCTCATTCGTAGGTGCTGCCAGTCTCATGGCTTCCTCGCACTCACTCCACAACCTTTTCCATTTGAAGTCTTCTGGACGCACAAGTTGATCTGTGAGCATAACTCCCTCATCGGGAAGACCGCTAATCCGGGAATGGGTGGATAAAATTTGATTTAATAAAGTGGTTCCAGAATTATAGCAACCAGTAATAAAGATCCAGTTCTTATTTTTCAGTCGTTTTCCTGTCCGACTTAAAATTTCACTCCAAATTTTATTATGTCTCAGTCTGGCAGTAACCTTATGTAAAAATTCCAAATTTGTCATCTCCTTAATTTTCCTAGTGCTTTGGTCAATGGTAAAATTTTACTGTGCCATCCGCTTAGGATAAGCTTAAACTTCCATAGAGGAGTGGAATCATTAACTACCAACCTTGAAATTCTTAGAGGGTTTATTTCTCCGGAATTTATTTTATGGTCGAAAAGGAAGGCCTGTTTAATTCCATACTTCTTTATCGCTCTTTCCGATTGTTCAGAATAATTTCCATTGGGATACGCAAATATTTCATGGCTGAAACCAAGGTCTTTCAGTATCTCCGTCGAAATCCCCATTTCCCTATCAAGTTCCTCGGCCGTGCATTTGTCAAACATAGGGTGGGTGTGGGAATGATTAGCAATTATAATTCCCCCAGCCTGCATCTCTTTCAGTTGAGAAGTGGTTAATTGTTCATATGTCAATTCCGGTTTAGCAGATAAAGTTCTAAGTTCTTCCAAAAACAATTCTCGTTTTTTATTTGGCCAGCTCTTTACTTCCCAAATTTTTTTATTTGCAGTTTCTGCTTCTAAATAATATGCAATCTCATCCCACCAAAAGGGTTTTTGAGAATTGATCAAATCTGTAACTACAAAAAGAATTGCTGGAAGGTCATACTTCTTTAAAACAGGAAAGGCATTATGATAAAAACTTGGATCCCCATCATCTGCAGTAATCAACAAGCGTTTTTTGTTTCTGCTTCCGAAATAATCTTTATTATTCAGATACTGTACTTGTTTTTCAAACGCTGAAGAACTAACTATTTTATGGTAAGTTAATACGATCAATTTGTTTAGTTTTTATCTTGTTGGCTCATATTTGTTCTTAACATACACTCCACTTCCATTGTAATTATGGATTTTGCAGGGATTTCCCGAAACGACAGCATCATTAGGCAAATCACAGTTGACATAGGTAAGCGGTGCTATTAATACATCATTCCCTATTTTTATATTACCCACAACCACAGCATTTGGGCCAATCCAAACTCTGTCACCAATTACAGGACTTCCTTTATATTTGCCTCGACTGACATTCCCGATTGAAACGCCCTGGGCTACATTACAGTTTTCACCTATTTTGACCCCTTGGCCGATCAGAATATGTCCGTAGTGATTCAGTTTAAACCCTTTACCTATCTTAGCCAGTAAATACATTTGA
Source organism: uncultured Flammeovirgaceae bacterium (assembly GCA_946886805.1). The sequence continues at coordinate 7,816 of CAMPJM010000013.1, forward strand.
ATGCTAAACTTTGGTTTTAGGAAATGCAGCCAAACTCGACTAATTACGCCATAAATATGATTTTTCCTGTAGGCTGAAGCCAACCTATAAAAAAACATATATCTTGCACAAGGTTCTGAAAGAATTAATTTAAGTAATTCAAACTCGGACATTTTATGAGGAATGAAGCGATAACAATCGGAATAAATTTCCTCCTTTACTTCTTTATTAAGCATAATTGACTTTTATGGGTTTGAATTAATTAATTGGATCGTTAGAGAAATTGGTAACAGTAATGCTCCTACTTCGCTACGGAAATTCGTGATGTTCTTCAAAAAATTTAAAATACTGTATGACAGAGAATTATTTAGCAATATATCAATTCCTCCTGGTCTTTTGTTTTAAAAATTAGCACCTTTCATTCTCCAGATAAAATGACATGGCAGGAGAAATAACATTATATCCTTCGGTTGAAATATCGGAAAAAAAGCCTTTTTAGGGACCATTTTTAAGCACTTATCCTTCACTATAAATCCGTCGGTCTGTTTAATATTTTAAATCAATCGTCATCGGAAACTTTTCCAGGACGAGCCGAAAAACTCCATTTGAACTCTGCTTACGATTTTATTTCCTTGAACAATATACATCCTGGTTGGTTTTATTCATATAACCCTCAGTTTACAAATCTTTTAAAGGGCTTTCCTATAGGAGTTTCTTTAATTAAAACTAAAAGTTCCCGGGAAGATCGAGTTTTGAAAATCACATGTAGGGAAGTTTGGAACAGTAAAAAGGAAACGGAAAGGATAATTATTTGAAAAATTCTAGAAATACTTCCGAGATATTCCCTCAGGCCTATATATAATACCATAAAAGTTAGTAAAGCGGGAAAAACTGTGCGCAGAACATCACGTAGCTGCTCTTTGAAAGAGTAATCAATGAATTTGTTAGCATAATGAATATTTATCACAGCTCCGATAATACTATTGACTACCTGAGATAATATCAGAGGAATGATCCCAAATTCAATAGTGAGAAAAATACCGAATAATAAAGTTACTTGAGTAATTACTGCCATCTTCAGATACAAATCGGTCCTACCTTTGATTTTCAATATATTGGAATTATATTTATTAACGGGATAAAAAATCCCCGTTATACACAGTAATTGGAAATAAGGAACCGCAGGTAACCATTCCTTTCCCAGAAGCACGGAAAATAGAGGATTTGCGATCAAAATTAATAATAACATAATTGAACTCAGGACAAGTAGAACCAGGATTTGAGCGGTTTGATAAGCAGTTTTAAGTTTATTCTTGTTATTCTTAATCTTCGAAAAAACTGGATAAAAAACTTTGTCTAAAGTTCCAGAAATGGTAGCTACCGGAAATTCTTTCATGGTAACTGCACGGGTATAATATCCTACCATTGCAGCTGAGAAATATTTTCCTATTATCATAGGGAAGATATTGCTTATAATACGACTTAAAACCCCTGCCAATGTTAGCTTATATCCAAAATAGAAATGTTCCTTTAATTTTACAGGATAAAAAGCCACCTTTGGTATCCATCGGTTTTGGAGAAAATAAATAAAAGTGAGAGCTGATCCCAGCACTACCTCCATATATACTAAAGCCCAAACCCCGAAGTCCAGAAAAGCCAATAAAATTCCTGTAGACCCAGCGATCATTAAAGCAGGAACCTGAGCCTTCACCTGATATTTAAAATTCAAATCAGAAGTAAGTTTGGTTTTTTGAATGTTATATAAACTGTTTATTACAATTACCAGGCTATAGACACGGATTAGATCAGTCAATCTTGGTTGAGCATAAAATTCTGAAATTAGCGGCGCAATGAACCAGAAAACAGTATACAACAATACTGATATTGCAAAATTCATTGTAAACACGGTAGAAAAATCTTTTTCATCAGGTTCATCAGATCGTATCAATGATTGGCTCATCCCTGAATCTGACAAAGAATTACCAATAGCATTAAAAATCAATATCATACCCAAAAGACCGAATTCCTCGGGTGCAATTAATCGCGCTAATATTATTTGAACAGTAAAGCCTATCGCCTTACTTCCAAATTGCTCGAGGAATGTCCAGCTAAAACCCGAAATAGCCTTTTTTTTTAGGGACATACCATTAATTTAAATTCCAAGGGTTTTTTCGAAGGTTGAATTCAAAATCAGATGGTCGAAAACCTATCTCCTTTAGACCAGTTTTTTAGAGCTTTTGTACCTATTATGTCTTTAAGGTGCTTTGGATGCATTCCAAATCCGGGCCGGATGCTCCTAACGTTCTTTTCCGTAATTTCTTCACCTTCCTGGATATCTTCTACAACGTACAAAGACCTGCTAAAAAGCTTCCCTTCCTTTTGTTTCTTCGTCAGGGTATAATCAACCTTTCCTATTGCCTTTTCCGCCTCTCGTACGGCCTTGACCATTTCCGAGAATTCCTTTTCATCCAAGGAAAAGGAAGAATCAGGTCCTCCAACAGATTTGTCAAGTATAAAATGTTTCTCTATAATTTTAGCCCCGAAACAAGTAGCTACAATTGGCACAATACTTCCAAGAGTATGATCCGAAAGCCCAGAAATAACGCCAAACTTTTCCTTCAAATCTCTTACCATGACCATGTTAGCTTCCTCTATGGGAGCAGGGTAAGAAGAAGTGCATTTGAGCAAAGCAACATTCTTATTGCCCATTCGAAAACACGCATCTAGAGCAAGTTCAATATCTGATTTTTCTGCGATTCCGGTTGAAATAATTATTGGTTTTCCTTTAGATGCCGTATACTCGATTAATGGAATATCAGTAATTTCAAAGGAAGCTATCTTATATGCTGGAGCATTTAATTTTTCCAGGAAATCTACAGCGGTTTTATCAAAAGGCGATGAGAAATAGGATAATCCTTCTTTCTTTGCAGCTTCAAAGAGGGTCTGGTGCCATTCCCAGGGGGTGTAAGCCTCTTTGTATAAATCATAAAGATTTTTTCCTTCCCAAATAGTTCCTTTGATAAGAAAATCTTCTTTTCGAGAATCTATAGTAATTGTGTCGGGTGTATATGTCTGCAATTTTATACAATCTGCCCCGGCTCGTTTGGCTGCCTTTACGGTTTCCAAGGCTGTACTTAAACTTCCATTGTGGTTGGCAGAAAGCTCTGCTATAATAAAAACCGGCTCTTCTCCACCTATCTTTTTATTTCCTATTTTCATTTCAGATTTTTCTCAAATTTTAATTCTGTTCCTTCGTGTGGTATCTTCTTATACCCAAGTTTTTCAAAAATTCGAATTGAAGCCGTATTCTCAGGCAATACAAATCCGTATACCTTTTCTACTTCTGGCCGATACCCACTAAGGAATCTTACCCCATTGTCTACCAAGAACGTTCCGTATCCTTTACCTTTAAAATTAGGATCTATCAAATAATTAATTTTTCCCGATCCTTTCGTCGCGAAATCGAATCTAATCGAACCTGCTGCCACCCCATTGACCTCTAAAATGTAATACTCTTTTTCATGATTATTTAGAGCATTAAAAAACCAGGTGGCATGATCCCTCAGAGGTACTGGCCCCTTACTAAAGGAGTACATCCTGATGCCTGGATTATTGACCCATAAATATGTTTGATATAAATCATGGAGATCCGCTTTCCGTAATTTGGGTTCCTTATTGAGTTTATAATGAATTTTTACTTTCAAGAATTTGTTGTCATAAAAACAGTGCTCTTTTAACTCACTATCAAGTCCAAACCCTGCTTTTTCTAAGGCGGTATACAGTTTTGGCCTAAGATCAAATGCGTAGGTATAAATCTTGTGTAAACCCAAGTCTTCCCATGCCACCTTTTCTAATAAACCTAGGAAATTAGTCCAGTGAAGTTCAAAATGTTCTTTTTCTAATCCAGTTTCCATTAAGAATGAGATCTCAGCATTCCTGTCTATCCAGTTAATGTGAACAAGACCTCCATATCCTATACATTCATTACCTTCTAAATAAGAAAATAATATTTGGGGAGGTTCCTTTTGGTTAAAAAGATTTGAAACAACTGAATCAAAATAATTATCCTGATTTTCTTCTGTTAGAGGCCCTGATTGACGTAAATGGTACATTTGGTCATTACGCCAGTTCATAATATCATAACGGTCTCCGCTCCTAATCGGCACTATGGAATATCTTCCTTTTGAGATGGTCTGTTTTTTAAGCGCCCTGTATGATCGCATTAATTCAACCTTTTAAACCCGGAATGACAAACTGGACCTTTCAGCAATTCCTCTATCTTTAATTCTCCTCTTTCGCATTTGTTTATGGTCTCAAATACCTCATATAGATTTTCAAAGTAAGCCTGTAAATGTTTGTCCTCATGCGCAACACTGGCATAAAACAAAGTAGTGGCAAGAAATCCTTTTTTAAGCATTTCCTGAGTAACAAAAGTTTTGTAGTACAGTGTCTTAGGACTGGTGAAGGTAAATGAGCTTAAGGCCGGAATCCCGGAAATACTTATTGAAACTTCGCTTTCTTCTGCAAGTCTTTTCCAGCCTTCTTGCATTTTTTTTCCTGTTTCAGTTATAATCTCCCAAGATTTCACTTTTTCCATTTCATCCAAAGTTGCTAAGGCTGCTACTGGTCCAATCCTTTCTGTCCAGAAAGTACTGCTGATAAAAGTTGCCTGACAAGCTTCCATCACAGATTTCTTCCCAACAACTGCTGTAAGCGCGTATCCATTTCCTATAGTTTTTCCATACATGATCATGTCTGGCTCCACATCATATTTTTGATAAATCCCTCCAAATGTTTCACGAAAGCCTGACGTACATTCATCAAAAATCAGTACAATACCACGATCTGTTGCTAACTGCCTTACTTTTTTTAAGAAGTCATTTTCGGGACCAAAGTTCCGTACCACCTCCATTTTAATCACTCCAATGTTCTCGGTATCGACGATAAATTCCAACTCGTCAAATTTATTATAAGAAAACGGATATACTGTATTTTTCAGTTCTTTTGGAACCCCTTTAGGATTTAGTCCTGGAATGAGGTGACCAGAGAGTTCATCTCCTCCATTATGATTAGCAGAAAGATACCAATCATGCCAGCCATGATAACCACAGACAGCAACCTTATCTTTTCCTGATGCAGCTCTAGCAATTCTTACTGCTATAGCATTGGCCTCCCCTCCCGTTCTTGCAAAACGGACCATATCGGCCCAAGGATTGAGTTCAACTAACCTTTCAGCCAACTTTACCTCTTCAGGACAATTAAGGGTAGACATATTGCCTTTCCTAACTGCCTCAATAACCGCAGCGTCTACATTTTCATTTCCATAACCGAGGGTATTAGTGCCTATCCCCATTATAGACATATCGATTAGATCTCTCCCATCAAGATCTGTTATAATGCAGCCTTTGGCTTTGTCATAGTAAGAAGGCCATTCATTAGGAAGAAACATCTCTGGGCGCTTAGACAGAAGCATTGTTCCTCCTGGGATTAACTTTTTAGCTTTCTCATACAAATTTTGTCCTGTTCTCATTTTAGTCCTCCAGTAATGATTTTATATAACCTTCGTTTCGTTGAATTTTTTGATTTGGAAATCGAGAGAAATTTTCGACAATGAATTTTGTGTAAGTTTTCCAATCCTCATTCGGTCCTAATTGTTTTACCAAAAGTCGAATTGCATCTAAATCCGCCGTTTCATCCACGGTCATACGAATACCGCTGAAATCATGCGGAGCATCATAATTTGCTGCTTTAAACATAGTCTTATTGAAAAAAGATGAATTTTTGCGAATAAAGGGGGTAACATGTTCCCGTTCAGAACTCAGTTTTGCCTCATTCCATGCCTTTTCCAAAGCTGAATATTTTATTACCTCGATGTCCTGTCCATCCGGAAATTCCTGTTTTAAAACATTCGAACCATAATCCAGGTCATTCGAAACAGTCATTTGAACAACTTCATCTATAATTTTTGCATCGATGAGAGGACAGTCCGAGGTCACCCGGACAATATAATCCGGATTGATCTTACTTAGGGATGCTGCATGGTAGAATCTGTCCAGAACATCTGTAGTGGATCCTTGATATACCTCAACATCCATGGCCTTCGCAATTCGGATTATTTGTTCAGCCTTTTCTTCCTTTGTTGTAGCTACCGTAATTGTATTTCCATAACATGATTCCTTCAGCCGATAAAGATGAAGTCCCAGCATAGAAAACCCATTGACTTCTTGAAGTACCTTTTCAGGAAACCGACTACTCCCTATCCTTGCCTGGGTAATAATACTTATTTTCAAATCTCCCATAATGACGGATTTAAAAGATGCGTATTTTTAACCTTTATTTGATCTATTTGATCAAAAACTGTTTCTGGAATTGATTTCTCTGACCAAATAATATTTTGTTCTAATTGTTTTACTGAATCCACACCAAAAAGGACAGCATCGATATATTCCTTTTTGATCACATATTGCATTGCAAGATGACCAATTTCGAGTTTATATACTTTTGCTAAGTTCTTAATTTCTTCTAAATATGGTCTTAAGGATTCCAAATTCTGAGGTAATTTCCTCTCATCCATAAAAAATAACCCCTGCAGAAAACATGAACGGGTATGTACTTCTTTACCTGCTTTCTTTAAGTTGTATAAAATGCGACCCCTTTGTTGCTCATTATCGAGTAAATTAAAGGGCAATTGGATAACATCTACCTCCTTTTCATTTTCTAAGGCTATCAATTCACTGTTTGTATAAACTGAAACACCTAATTTCCCGTATAACTCATTCCTTAACCTTAAAATATTGTCCTTATTCTTGTTTTGTCTATAAGCTCCGAATGAATGGAACATGATGATCTCTAGCCTCTCTGATTTCAATTTTTTTAGAGAGGTTCTAAGTGATAAATCCAAACCGTCTGCAGGACTATTGCTGAACTTCGAAATAATTTTGAAACGCTTTTCAGACTTCTCATGGAAAGAACCAATTCTTTCTTCTGCTTCACCATAAGCTGCCGCTGTATCAAGGGTCTTAATTCCTAATTTTGACGCCCTGTCTAATATTTCAAACACTTTATCTTCCGGAGGTAAGCCCACTTGATTTTTAATCCCATAAGGAAGACCAAATTGAACCGTTCCGAGAATTAACTTACTGCGCATAGTAGGGATTGAACTTTGCCATTCTTACCACAGAATAATAAATCCCGTCGTAATTTAGGTGATCCTTAAATAATCCTTCTATTTCAAACCCTAACTTTTTATAAAGTTTTACCGCAGCCAAATTCTGCTCAACCACTCCCAGAGTGATTTTTCTAAGGGGATCTTCTTTCTCAAAGAAGTAATCCATGATTCTCTTTGATGCTTCATTAGCATATCCCTTTCCCCATTCTGATTTTTCACCCATCAAAATACCGAATTCTCCTAAGCCATGTCTCTCATTGATCGGATCCATTTTAATATTTCCGATGTGTTTCCAGTCATTTTTGATGCTAATAGCCCACATATAAGTTTTTTTGTCCAAATGCTGCTGAACAAAGTCTTTTAACATTGGCATTGTCTGACATCCTCTTGTTTCTAACCATCGGTATACCTCGGGATCATTCAACCACCCCAGATAATTTGGGGTGCAATGCTTCAACTCAATTGGTTCGAGTATCAATCTCTCAGTTTCAAGTGCTTTCATGTTTGGTTATAATAAGACTTAACAGATTTGATAACTCTGTTCAAATCTTCATTCGCCAGGGTTGGGTACATAGGCAAACTTATGCAGTGTCTATAATAATTTTCGGCCACTGGCAAATCACCCTCCTTCCAGCCCAAGTCTCGATAATATGGCATCAAATGGCAAGGGACGTAATGAATCTGAGCGAATATAGAGTGGTCTCTTAAATAATTGTAAAGACCTAACCTATTTTCAACTTCTAGGATATAAAGGTGATAAGCGTGCCCTACAATGACACCAGTTTGGCCCTTTATAAATTCCTTGTTTTCGAATGCAGCCTGGTATTTTTCGGCTATTGCTTTTCGTTTTTTTAGTCCCTCATTTGCTCTGCACAATTGGCTAATTCCCAGGGCAGCCTGGAAATCAGTCAACCTGTAATTAAATCCCAGTTCCTGCATTTCCATGTACCATCCTGGATAATCAGTTGATTTTAATTCTATTTCTTTAGAACCTTTCAATCCCTGGGCAAATGCAACTGAATTCTGAAACTTCAGGGGATCTTTAACTATTCCGTGAGTTCTTAGCTGAAGCAAATCCTTGTAGAGCTTCTCATCGTTTGTAGTGATAATCCCTCCTTCACCACATGCAATGTGCTTTACTGGATGGAACGAAAATATGGCAAGATCTGCAAAATTACCATTCCCGCAGATTTGTTTCCGACCTTGGGAATCTTTAAAATATCCTCCGGGTGAATGACAAGCATCTTCTATAATCCAAAGGTCATATTCTTTGGCTAATTCAGAAAACTCCTCTAAATTCACTGCTCTTCCAGCAAAATCAACAGGAATAATGCCTTTGTATGTTCCTTTGGGAGAACTTTCAAGAAGCTGCCTTACCTTTTCAATATCCAGGAGATAAGTTTCTGGATTAATATCTGAAAACACTACTTCTCCCCCGCAGTAACGTACGCAGTTGGCTGAGGCGGCAAACGTAATAGGAGTGGTAATTACTTTATCCCCCTTTTTTAGTCCTAAGGCAAGTGTAGAAAGATGGAGAGCAGCCGTTCCATTAGCAACGGAAACGGCAAACCTACTACCGACGTATTCTGCAAAGGCATTTTCAAATTCACTAATTTTTGGACCTTGTGTAAGATAATCGGATTTCAAGGTTTCAACAACCGCCTCGATATCTTCATCTGTAATGTTTTGTCTCCCGTAGGGGATAGGATTTTCTTCTATCATTTTCAATTATTGAGAAAGACTAAAATTTTTATCCACATGTTCTTTAATTAAACAACGTAATGATTCTACAGTTTCCCATTCGGTATTTTCTTCGGAATTATATTTAAATCCTGGTGGTACCTTCCTGGCCTTAAATTTTTCTTTATACTCTTCCAAATCCCACCTCGGATTCGAAGGAAGAATTGTATAGTATCTTCCCACGTCATAGGTATAGAAAGAATCTGATGGTGTGATCATCTCCTCATGTAGTTTTTCACCAGGCCTTATCCCCACTGTTTTCTTTTCACAATCAGGTCCAATAGCTTCCGCAACATCCATTATTTTATAGGAAGGAATTTTTGGAACGAATAATTCACCCCCCCATGCATGTTCTAGCGCATGCATAACCATATCCACACCTCCCTGTAAAGAAATATTAAATCTGGTCATTTCTGGATCGGTAATTGGTAATACGCCTTCCTCTTTTTTCTTTATGAAGAATGGTATTACGGATCCGTTTGACCCCATCACATTTCCGTACCTCACGACAGAAAACCTTATAGGATTCCAGCCTTTTATATTATTGGCTGCAATAAAAAGTTTATCTGAGGTAAGTTTGGTTGCTCCATAAAGATTAATTGGGGCACAAGCCTTATCAGTAGAAAGAGCTACTACACGTTCCACTCCAGTTTCTAAACAAGCATGAACTACATTTTGAGCCCCCCCCACATTGGTTTTAATACATTCGTCCGGATTATACTCTGCCAAATGAACATGTTTCATGGCAGCAGCGTGAATCACATAATCAATATCCTTGAATGCTCGCACTAATCTTTCCTTATCACGAACATCTCCAATAAAAAACCGCAACTGCGGAAATTCATCTACAGGATATTCCTGTGCCATCTGAAATTGTTTTTGCTCATCCCTTGAAAAGATCACCAATTTTTTAATTTGCGGATGTTTGGTCAAAATATGACTAGTTAATGCTTTTCCCAATGATCCAGTACCTCCTGTGATTAAAAGGGTTTTATTATCTAACATATACCTTTTATTTTAGTTCAGAATTAATAATTGCTTCTATACTCTTAGTTACAGTTTCGTTATTCTTCTCCTCATTGTAATCTTCGTATATAGAAGGATAATATTCATTTAATATGATTCCCGGAGCCAATTTTTCAGTCAGCTTATAAAATTCACTTTCCAGCTCCGAGAAATTAACGTTCATGGTAGAAATTTTTTCAAGATCCAGATCTGGAGAAAAATTAATTACACCTGGCAAAGTTCTATACCAGACACCCCAGCCAAAAACAATAACAGGCTTTCCACCAGTTATTGATTCCCAACCAATTGTCCCAGTAATGGTTGCACATAGCTTAGCATTTTTAATCAAGTCATAGGTGTTATAGGCAGGGGAAACAAGTTCCAAGTTCGGAATCCGCTCTAACCTTCTGAAAAATTCAGGATTCCTCATAAAATAAGTTTGCTTAGGATTTTCCTTTACATATATTTTCCATTTGCTGGGTAGTATGGCTGAAAGATGCTCCAAGGCCAGAGCTTGATCCGCATAAATTCCTCCCCAAGATGAAGTAGATTTTTCAGGTTGTAAGTGAAGCCCAAAATAAACAAAAGGAGAATCCAAATCGATATTATGAGAAAAACCTTTGCGATATTTATCATATTGTCTTCTTAGTCTGTATCTTGAAAGAGCCTGGCCCCGGGAATTGGATCTAATCACTTCTTTCAAAAGTCGGTAAGCAAGCCAATTTTTATCAAGTTCACTATCTAAATCTTTAATATTCCTGATTCTCGAAAAATCCAATCTCTCCCTCCGCACTGATTTCATATAAGGTATATCCTTTTCAAATTTTTGCACCAGTTTTATGGGTCTAGGAAGTTTGAATACTTTTTCTGAAGTAGAAAAGGTTCCGTAATCCTTATATTTCCAGTAATAGTAAAATCTGTTTGGAAAAATGGATTGCTCCAAATAAAGAGTTTTTATACCTAATCTTTCAGCAAGTATATTCGGGATGAAATCATAACCGACATGAGGAGAATTATTATGGATAAATAAATCAATATCGTTTTCTGTGAATAACCGATAATAATAATTGAGAATTAAATTAAAATGATCAAGGAGTTGATGAACATTTAATTCATTATAGTTCCCTGAGTTGGTTAAATTAACTCTACTATACATGTCCATAAATTCAAACAGATGACTATAAACATGAGCGTAAACATCCTGAGGCACGTATTCATATTCTCCCTCAAGACCTTTGCTTCCCATTCGGAGAAACAGTTTTTTACTTTCGCCTGCGGCCTTTTGAACTATAGCGTTATTAATAATATTTTTGTTCTTAAAACTTTTTATTAAATGATTTTCCCAATTATCGTGAGGTGTGTTAAGTATAAAAACGTTCAATGGCTTATTCATTCTTGTCTATTATAACTGATTAAATTTACCCAGGACTGCAGAGACTATTTTAATAAAACCTCATGAACTTCTTACCTTTGTTTCGAAATAGAAAGAAGTACGTTGTTATTCCTACACCACCATCCCCGCTGCAACAGTTTCGTTTGTGCTTTCATCTATAAGGATAATGCTCCCAGTATTGCGGTTATCTCTGTAAGAATCCAGCATTAGTGGCCGAGTTGTTCTTATTTTAACCCTAGCTATATCATTCATCTCTAAATTGGAACTCTGGCTATCTCTTTCGAATGTATTGATGTCGATCTTATATACTATTTCCTTGATCATGGCTCTTTCTTCATTAGTAGTATGCATGACAGTGTATTTAGCTCGAGGTTTCATGGCACTGTTATTTAACCAGCAGAGCATAACATCGAATTCCTGTTCTTGCCTTGGCTGGTTGTTCTTCTTCACAATCATATCTCCTCGGCTTACATCTATGTCATCATCAAGGGTTATAGCAATCGACATAGGGGCATAGGCTTCTTCCATTATCTGCTCTCCTGAATTTATGGAGTTGATCTTAGAAGTAAATCCGGATGGAAGAACAGCCACTTCATCTCCAATGCGAAAAATTCCACTTGCAATTCTACCAGCGTAACCTCTGTAATCTCGAAATTGCTCTCTCTGTGGCCTTAGTACGCTCTGCACAGGAAACCGAGCATCAATTTTATTTATATCACTACTTATATGAAGGTTTTCAAGCGTGCCTAAGAGAGTCCCATTGGTAAACCAATCCATGCGCTCACTTTTGTTCACGACATTATCACCCTTTAAGGCACTGATAGGAATAAACCGGATATCCTTCATCAATAATTTCGAAGAAAATTCCTCAAATTGATCAACAATATCGCTGTAGACTTTTTCTGAAAAATCAACAAGGTCCATTTTGTTTACACATACTATAAGATGAGGTATGTTCAGCAAAGAGGCAATAAAGGAGTGACGTTTAGTCTGTTCAATGACCCCATGTCTTGCATCGATCAAAATCACGGCGGCGTTCGCTGTTGAAGCCCCTGTGACCATATTCCTGGTATATTGGATATGACCAGGAGTATCCGCAATAATAAATTTTCTTTTGGGCGTCGTAAAATATCGATAGGCAACATCAATGGTTATACCCTGCTCTCTTTCATCCCGCAGACCATCTGTAAAAAGAGCCAAATCGATACCTTCATGACCTTTTTTGGCACTTGTGGCTCCCACTGATTCCAACTGGTCTTCGAAAATTGACTTTGAATCATATAATAAGCGTCCAATTAAAGTACTCTTTCCATCATCAACAGAGCCTGCCGTAGTAAAACGCAACAATTGGTTGTTATTTATTTCCATTATGTTTTTATCTACTTTTTGTATTAAAATTTTGTCGTGGCAGGATTCTAAAAATATCCCTGTTTTTTACGATCTTCCATCGCAGTTTCACTTCTTTTGTCATCAGACCGGTCTCCCCTTTCTGTTTTTCTCATTGCAGCGACTTCCTCCACAATTTTCTCAATAGTATCGGCATCAGACTCGATTCCGCCGGTTATTGTTATGTCTCCTAAGGTTCGGAACCGGATTTTTTTCCGCTCCACTTTTTCGTGTTCTTCGAGTTTAAGAAACTCGGATATCGGAATCCACGAATTATTCCTATATACCACTTCCCTTTCATGGGCCAGATACAGCGAAGGGATATCTATTTTTTCTCTTCTGATATAGTTCCAAACATCCATTTCTGTCCAATTACTGATTGGAAAAGCTCGAAAATGCTCTCCTTCGAAATGTTTACCATTAAGCAAATTCCATAACTCTGGCCGTTGGTTCTTTGGGTCCCATTGACCGAAATCATCACGATGACTGAAAAAACGTTCTTTGGCTCGGGCTTTTTCTTCATCCCTTCTACCGCCTCCGATAGCACAATCTATTTTATTGCCTTCAATAGCATCTAACAGAGTGGTTATTTGAAGTGAATTTCGAGTAGCATTTTTTCCTCTTTCTTCAGCAACTCTTCCTTGGTCTATTGATTCCTGTACAGAGCCTACAATGAGGTTCACCTCTAGCTTCTTTACCAGTTCATCTCTAAATTCGATAGTTTCTGGAAAATTGTGACCAGTATCCACGTGTAAGAGTGCAAAGGGAATTTTGGAAGGATAAAAAGCTTTTTTAGCCAGATGTGTCACAAGAATGGAGTCTTTTCCTCCAGAGAAGAGAATTACTGGATTTTCAAACTGAGCCCAGACTTCTCTCAAAATGAAAATTGCCTCAGATTCTAATTCGTCCAAATAGTTTAAGTAATACTTACCCATGGTACTGTAGTTTATTCTTTATTTTTTGCCAGATCCGCTCGACAGATTCCTCAACTGTCTCGTATTCGGTTCTAACCTCTATATCTGGCTCTTCCGGTATTTCAAAGGGAGAGGAAATTCCTGTAAAATTCTTTATTTCTCCCTGTCTTGCTTTATGATATAGTCCTTTCACATCTCGCTTTTCACATACCTCAAGAGGAGTGTTTACAAATACCTCTACCAAATTTTCCCTTCCTACGATTTTCAGAACTTCCCTTTGATCTGATCTCTGCGGGGTTATAAAGGCTGCTATAGTTAAAATTCCTGCATCTACAAATAGCCGGGCAATTTCAGCAATCCTCCGGATATTCTCAGTTCGGTCTTTTTCTGAAAAACTCAGATCTTTATTGAGCCCGCTCCGTATATTGTCACCATCCAATGAATAGGTTCGGATTTTAAGATCATGAAGTTTCCTTTCTAATTGATTGGCAATGGTGGACTTACCTGAACCAGAAAGTCCAGTGAACCAAATCACAAAAGATTTATGACCATTCAGGAGATTTCTATCTTCCCTCTGTATATTATATTTGTGCTTAATAATATTCTCCACTTTTGTTCGATTTGCATTCAGGATTGCGATTTTTCCAGAATTTCTTCACCTTTCTCCAGAACGCTTTCCTTTTCCCTTTTTCCCTTATTTCTTTCAGGAAGCCCAAAATCTATTTTGTACCAGGTCCGTTCATGTAAATAATAAAGAATCATTTTAGTCACAACTTCTGCCAATCCAATTTTAACGCCCGTTAAAGGATTTCCTGAAATAATCCATGCCAAAAGCATAGTGTCCAGAGTGCCAATAAATCTCCATGAAAAGGTTTTGGCGATATGCCTCCTTTTACTATCATCCCCGTTCTGCTTAACTCCTATTCTAATTTTATACCACAGGCGCTCGTGGAAGAAGTAGAGCACCATTTTAGTAATCACCTCAGCAAAGCCTATTTTAAGCCCTGTCACTGGGCTTCCAGAGATGAACCATGATAGGAGGAAGGTATCAATTGTTCCAACCACCCTCCAGGTTACCGCCTTGGCAATATGCCTTTTGTACGACTTAT
>CAMPJM010000014.1 GCA_946886805.1 uncultured Flammeovirgaceae bacterium
GTATCGCTTATTCTTTTAATAAGGTTATAAACGCATATTTAAGCATGGAAAATATTCACTGTATTAAATTTAAGAACCATGTGTGGAGGATATACTTTAGAGTGGCTGGATTCTTTGATTACCGTTTCGCTTAATCCCGAAAAAACTGATGTTGCAACAATAACCGATGAGCAAATAAAGTCAGCCATATCCAGGATAGCAGAAGAAAAAGATAAACAACAATCTTTATTAAAAAGCCAGGTATTTGGGTTAATGAAAGAAAAGCAAATTGAATTATTGCTTAAACAGTATCATTCTGCCTTGATTGTCCTGCTTGATCAGGCCCTACAAAATCATACATATGCACCAGGTAAAAAACCAGCGCTTAAAATACTTACTGGCGAACTGATCACATGCCTTGGTGAGCTCCTTTCTTTTATAGAAGTCCGCTTTTCTACTTATCTGTGCCTGGATGAACGTGTGCCTGTTACTAACCATGCTGTAACACAAAAGGAAATAGAGCAGAGGGTTGATAGGCTTAAAACCAGGCTGCCAAGACAGGTGGCAGATGATAGAATTACAACTATAGTTTTAGATTGTTTGTATTCCTTTATTAACCCACCTAAGGAGGGTTATCCTGTTACTTTCCAAGCGGTAGCTTATATAAAAGAACTACTGAAAGGACTTGAGACGTTAGAGGGATCGAAAAAAAAGGATCAAATTTATTCCTCAATGGATGAGTTGCTCATTTCCCTAAACTTCAATTGCAGGGATTACATAAGCTACTTTACCCAAAATATTGATGCGAAGATCAATGACTATGAAAGTATTTCTGATAAAATGGTTGGATTGCTATTTTACTTCAAAGCGTTTAACCAGTTATACCGTAAATCAGATATTGCTTTGCACCCCGGACAGGTTAACCTCAAAGATGAGCTGGGCAATTGGTTCATGCAAGAAATATCCTATCTTGAAAAAAAACTTCAATGGTCCCTAATTCCGCAGAAGGATAAAACAGAACACCAAAAAAAACCTGTTGAAAAAGAAAAAAATAAAGTATTGTGCATCTTATCAACTGATCAAATGAGCCTTATAATCCGTGCTGCCGATGAGCTAAGAATTTTAAAAGCACGTTCTATGAATGAGGTGTTCAAGACAATCGTTCCGTTTCTTTCCACCCCCTACAAAGAAAATCTTTCCTATGATTCCATGCGCAGTAAATCCTATGTTGCGGAGGATAGGGATAAAAAAATAGCTATTGAAACATTGGAAAAAGTTATTGAGAAGGTAAGGGAATATTAAGTGTAAACATGGCCTTGCTATCGGATCAGCTAACTTATAAAGTAGTAAGTTTGATTGCAATAAAAAAATTTAAAGCATATAAAATGCAATACCATTGCATGCTTTTTTTCTATACATTTGCACCTCATGAAGTTCATTACTGCCATATTCCTATCTTTTTATTTCCTCCTGGCGGGTTTTATGCCGAATTTGGATATCCATGAGCTTGCAAAGCTACCTACGCTAGTTGAGCATTTCCTGGATTGCAAAGCGGATAAAAGTGAATCTTTACTGGCTTTCTTGGATATTCAATATGGCTCCCAAGATCAAAAACCTCATAACCATCAGGATGAGCATGATGGCAAACTGCCCTTTCAGGACCATCATTCCTGTCATTCCTGCCACATATTTATTGCGTTTAGTCCATCTCCTCTTCCCTACCACGAGATGAGATTAACAGAAAGCTCCTTTTCTAAGTATCAGTATATTGTTTCTTCCGAATACCTCAATACTATTTTCCAACCTCCGAAAGCTTAATTAAAAATGCTGGTTAAACTCCTGTCAGATTGATTCTGCCCAGAAGAAAGGTATTTCTAAAATTGCGTCTTCTGATTCATGCTTCCTCTTTTAGTAAAGGAGAAATGGCAAAGCTATTTTAAGAAATTCTTTTGATTGTTACCAATTAGCATCTAACATTAGTTGGTGATGCTTCTCATCTGCCCTATCCTCTTAAGGAGAAGGTAGTAGAGCAAGGTAAACTGATCCGGCATTCATCCCACTCCAGTTATCATTTTATTCATTCAAAAATTCAAGTCATTTGAAAGTGAATAAAAAAAGAAATTTCAAAAAGAAAAAGAAAAGAAGTCCCAAAGATTGGGCGCTAAAAGGAATGAAGTGGGTCTTTATTATCCTGGTTTCAGTCCTGCTGTTAGTAATTATTACACTGCGTTTACTTCACTTCTTTGCTTTCCATGTAAAATAATAATCCAAGATATGATCAATAACATCATTTCATTTTCTATAAAAAATAAGCTGATCATCGTTTTGATGGTTGTGGCCCTGGTCGGTACTGGCATTTGGGCCATGTCCACGATTAACCTTGGCTCTGTTCCTGATATTACCAACAACCAGGTGCAGGTCATTACGGTATCACAAAATTTGTCCACCGAAGACATTGAGCAATTTGTCACTTATCCGGTAGAACTGGGTATGGCTAATTTACCTGGAGTGGTGGAAATACGGTCTGTATCCCGCTTTGGCCTTTCAGTGGTCACCGTTGTTTTTGAAGAGGATATGGGCATTTATCTGCCCCGGCAGCTGGTGCAGACAAAGCTCAATGAAGTAAGAGAGGAAATTCCCTCTAATTTCGGGGAGCCTTCTATGGGACCTATCACTTCGGGCTTGGGTGAAATATACCAATATGCCATTAAGCCGAAGCCCGGATATGACACCGTTTACAGTCCCGCAGAATTACGTTCGATCCAGGATTGGATCGTGAGCCGCCAGATGGCCTTAGTCCCTGGCGTAGTAGAAGTCAATGCTTTTGGGGGAAATGTCAAACAATATGAAGTTGCCCTTGACCCAGGCAAGCTTAATTCCATGAACATTTCTATTTCAGAAGTATTTGAAGCTTTAGAGAAAAACAACGTCAATACGGGTGGGGCCTATATTGAGAGGAACAACATGGCCAACTTCATCCGTGGGGAGGGCCTGATCCAAAGTTTGGAAGATATACGCAATATCGTGATCAAGACGGTGAACGGGACCCCTGTCCTGATCAGGGATGTTGCAGAGAACGTACATTTCGGCAGCCAGGTACGTTATGGGGCTTTTACTCAAGACGGCCACGAAGCCGTAGGGGGCATGGTGCTTATGCTGAGGGGGGCCAACCCCAATGCTGTTATCCAGAATGTAAAAAAACGCATGGAGGAAGTACAAAAATCGCTGCCTGAAGGTTTGGAGATTGTCCCTTTTCTCGACCAAAGTGAACTTATAGCACGTACCACCAGTACGGTCGCCACTAACCTTACCGAGGGAGCGCTGATCGTGGTTTTTGTTTTGGTAATCCTCCTGGGTAGTTTCCGTGGCGGGTTGATCACTGCCTCTGTTATTCCCCTCGCACTTTTGTTTGCTTTCATTTGCATGAAAATTTTCAATGTTTCTGCCAACCTGATGAGCCTGGGGGCCATTGACTTCGGGATAATTGTGGACGGTGCGGTGATTATTGTTGAGGGCACTGTTCACCTCATAGACAAGAAAATCCGGGAGGGCAGGCATAAATTTAACCAGCTGCAGATGGACGAGATTACTTATGATGCGAGCAGTACCATGATGAACGCTGCTTTTTTTGGGCAGGTCATCATATTGATCGTTTTTACGCCTATTCTTTTTCTTACCGGTGTTGAAGGGAAGATGTTCCAGCCCATGGCCTATACCTTCGGGTTTGCCGTACTGGGGGCCATTATTCTATGCCTGACCTATGTACCAATGGTGGTATCCCTGTTCCTTAAGCCATCTGTGGGCAAAAAGAACTGGTTCAATAAATTTGAAGACAAAGTACAACGTGGCAGTGACTGGCTTATGGGGGGCATTCATAAAGGATACCATCCTGTGATCAGCCGCTCATTAAATAATAAGCTATTGGTCATCATCATTGCCGTTTTACTGCTAATTGGTGCCGGGTTTACCTTTTCCCGGATGGGCGGAGAATTCATCCCAAGCCTCGATGAAGGGGATATTGCCATGCAGGCCCTGGTCAGGCCGGGCAGTTCCTTATCTGAAAGTATAGAACAGTCAAAAAAGATCGAACGGATTGTTTTGGACAACTTTCCGGAGGTGAAGACCATGATAGCTAAAATTGGCGTAGCAGATATACCTACTGACCCCATGCCGATGGACATTGCCGATACTTACATCATCCTGGAAAAGGATATGGACAAGTGGGTTTCGGCCGATTCCAAAGAGGAACTGATCGAAAAAATAAAAGAAAAACTTTCGGTGTTGCCGGGCATCAATTTTGTCTTTAGCCAACCGATAGAATTGCGGTTCAATGAATTGATAAGTGGTGTACGTGAAGACGTGGCGGTGAAATTGTATGGGGAAGATCTGGACATATTGGCCACGAAAGCGCAAGAAATGGCGGCGATCATTCAAACAGTGCCCGGAGCAGGGGATGTTAACCTCGAAGCCACGTCAGGTTTGGCCCAAATGACTGTACAGTTTGACCGTGGAAAGATAGCGCAATATGGACTGAATATCGAAAAGCTGAACCAATATATCAGTACAGCTTTTGCCGGAAGTAAGGCAGGGGTTATTTTCGAGGGTGAAAGGCGTTTTGATCTGGTCGTACGTCTGTCCGAAGAAAACAGGCAAAGTATAGAGGACCTTAAAAACCTATATGTTGACCTGCCCAATGGAGAGCAAGTGCCTATGGAAGCAGTGGCCAATATCAGTTACCAGCCCGGCCCCATGCAAATATCAAGGGACAACACTTCCCGGAGGATAAATGTAGGGGTGAACGTGCGGGGCAGGGATGTGGAAAGCATGGTGAATGAAATCCAGCAAAGACTTGATGCTGAACTTGACCTGCCACCAGGCTATTACGTTACCTATGGCGGTTCGTTTGAAAACCTGCAACGTGCCAAGCAACGATTACAAGTCGTGGTGCCCATTGCACTGGCACTTATTTTTATTCTGCTCTATTTTGCGCTGCATTCCTTTACCCAGTCGATCATGATCTATGTGGCTGTTCCCATGGCAGCTATTGGAGGAATCTTTGCCTTGGCCCTTAGGGGAATGCCTTTCAGCATATCTGCCGGTGTCGGATTTATCGTGCTTTTTGGTGTGGCAGTTTTAAATGGCCTGGTGTTGATCAGCAGGTTTAACAGTTTAAAAGAAGAAGGGATAATGGATTTGAAAAAGCGCATTTTTATTGGAACAGAAGAAAGGATCCGTCCCATTTTGCTTACCGCCACGGCCGCCATCATGGGATTTATACCTATGGCTTTTTCGGGATCAGCCGGAGCCGAGGTGCAAAGGCCATTGGCAACCGTAGTGATTGGCGGTTTGATCAGTGCTACTTTGCTTACATTGGTGGTAGTTCCTGTGTTGTATTATTTCGTTGAAACACGTTCCTCCAAAAGGAGGGGAAATGGCAGACAACCCATCATCGCAAATTCAATTGTCGTTTTCATTGTCACAGGAATGGGTATGCTCTTTCTACCTAATCAGGTTTCCGCCCAACAACAAACCATAGCTTCTGACAGCCTTTCTTATATTTCTATGGAGGATGCTATAGAAAGGGCCAAAGCTAACTATCCTATGATAAAAGCAGCAAGGCTGGAAATTGAAAGTCAGGAAGCTTTGAAAAAAACAGCCTGGGATTTGGGGAATACCCAAATCTTTACCGGCAAGGAAGAAGTAGGCAACGGACAGGATGGTATCTATACCCGTGTAGGGATCCAGCAACAGGGGATTGATGTATTTGGAATAGCCCCTAAAAGTAAATTGCAAAAGGAGCAGGTTGCCTTGGCCGAATCAGCCCTTGACCTTACTTCGATGCAAGTAGCACGTGAGGTAAGCATAGTCTGGGGCAATACCTATGCTGCCAGGAGCCAGTATATACTGTACCAGCAATTGGACTCAATTTTTGCCGAATTTGAACGTGCAGCCAGGATTAGGTATGAAGCAGAAGCTACCTCTAACCTGGAATATCTGGCTGCCACCAACCAGGCCCGGCAGATCACCCTGCAAAAAGAGCAGTTTTACAGAGACTATCGGTCAGCCTTGCAGCAGCTTAATTTATGGCTGGTCAGTGATACCTTATTTACAGTCACTATGACACAGCCTGAAGACCTGGTAATGCCACTCGCCAATATTTCAGATTCTTTAAGAAGTCATCCATTGCAGGCTTTGCGAAGACAGGAGGTAAAAGTGGCCGATGCAAGATACCATGTAGCCAAGTCAGATTTTCTCCCCACCCTTAGTGCCCAGTATGGCTTACAGGAAATAGCGGGGCAAAGTGGGTTTTACAGTTATCAGGTAGGGATTAATATTCCCTTGTTTTTTCTGCCCGAGCTTGGCCGCTCTCAATCGGCAAAGGTCGAGCGGGAGATTGCAGAACAAAACCTTTACCGGACACGGATAGAATTACAATCCAACTATAACAGTCTGTTGGAAGAGTACCGTAAGTGGCTTTATTCTTGGCAATATTATCAGGATGAAGCCCTGCCTTTGGCCATACAACAACGTGAGGGGGCAGTAATTGCCTATCAGGCAGGGGCCATTGATTATGTTACTTTTATTCAAAATGTAAGGTCGGCCATCGAGGTTGAGATCAACTCGTGGAATGCTCTGAGCAGCTACCTGAATTCGAGGGCGCGTTTAACCTACTTTCTTCAATCGTCAAATCAATAAAAATTTAAAAAAATGAAAATGAATTTAAAATTAATCATAACAGCATTGACACTGTCGGCTTTTCTCACTTCATGCGATAATTCGGCTAAGGAAGGCCAGGAACAGGAGGCGCCTGACGCACATGCCGAGGGGGGTGCTGCCGAAGGAGAAGGCCACGAAGAGGAAGAAGGTACCCATGAAGAAGGTATGGTCTCTTTAACGGCCATGCAGCGACAGGCTATTGGTCTAAAACTAGGCCCATTGCAGAATAGAAACCTTTCTACTGCTATCAAAGCTACAGGTGAGCTGGAACTCCCACCCCAAAACGAGGCCAATGTAAGCGCCATTGTGGGGGGCAATGTATATAAGATAAACGTAATAGAAGGGGACAAAGTCAGAAAAGGACAAACTCTGGCCTTGCTGGAGCATCCCGACTTCGTTCAGATGCAGGTAGACCTGCAGGAAAGCGCCAGCCAACTAAATTACCTCGAAAACGAATATAAGCGCCAGCAAAGCCTCTATGAACAAAAAGTTGGGTCAGGCAAGGCCTTTCAGGAAGCACAAGCAGATTATACTTCTACCAAAGCCAGTGTAGAAGGTTTAAAAGCTAAACTCAATATCCTGAACCTAAGTGCCGAGAAAATTTTAGAAGGCGAAATTTACCGCTTCATTCCTGTAACCTCCCCTATTGATGGATTTATAAAAGATGTAAATATCAAAATGGGACAGTATGTAGGGCCACAGGAAATGTTGTTTGGCGTAGTGGACAATTCTCACATCCATGCTGACCTTATGGTATTCGAAAAAGATGTGTACAAAGTAAAAATAGGGCAAAAAGTAAGCTTTACCGTGGCTAACGGTCCACGAGGGAGCTACACAGGTAAAATATATGCTGTGGGAAAAACTTTTGAAGAAGATCCCAAAGCTGTACACGTCCATGCAGAGATCGAGGGTAATACTGAAAACCTTATTCCGGGCATGTACATCGAAGGACGGATAGCAGTCAATGATATGTCTACATTGGCCTTGCCGGAAGCCGCTATTGTGGGTGAAGGAGAGGACTCTTTCATTTTTGTAAAAACCGAAGAAGCCGGACACGAAGGAGAGCAAGAAGAAGAACCTGGTCATGTGGAAGGGGAAGAAGCGCCAATAGAGCATAACCCATCAAAAGAAAGTTGGGTATTTAGACAAGTTCCCGTAACAACCGGGACACAGGACAATGGCTGGGTAGAGGTGAGGCTCTTTGAGCCTTTACCGGACAGTGTGCAGGTAGCCTATAACGGAGCCTACAACCTGCTTTCGGAAATGGGAAAAGGGGAAACAGGCCATGTCCATTAAATAAAATTGTTAACATTCCTGATGAGGTCAATTAGCTCATCAGGTTTAAACCAAATATTATGAAAGAAATAAAAGCATTTATAAAACCTAACAGGGTTCATAAAGTAGTTGAAGCCCTAAAAGAAGATGGTTTCGAAAGCGTAAACCTTTCCAAAGGGGAAGGCACGGGGGCATATAAAAGTAAAGATGCCTCTCCTTCACTGGATTTCCATTTTACAGATAGTCCTATTGTGAAGCTTGAATTGGTTTGCCAGAATGAAAAGGCGGAGAAGGCCGTGAATGTGATTTGCGTAAATGCACGGTCTCCCTACCGGGCAGATGGTATTGTCTATGTTACGGACATTGAAGACGCCTACAGGATCAAGACAGGGAAATCCATAAAAAGATCTTAATTAGGTGATGCCATGCTGACCCCTATAGAGGAAATGCAGGTTCTCGCAACACAGAGAGGAGGTTTTTGTCTGTCAGACCTGTATTTAAACAGTAAATCAAAGCTGTGGTGGAAATGTGAAAAAGGCCACCGCTGGCAGGCAACCCCTTTTAGTGTGAAGATCAGAAAAAGCTGGTGCCCCATATGCGCGAATAACCAGCCACTTGGATTGGCAAAGATGAAAGAGATAGCAAAAAACAAAGGAGGAAAATGTCTTTCGAATGCCTATGTTAACGCCAAGGTTGCTTTGCAATGGGAGTGCCGGAAAGGACATACTTTTAGGGCAACTCCCGATAAGGTAACCCAGGGCAGTTGGTGCCCTGAATGCAAGATAAATTCTTTACATACTGATTAATAATGTCAAACAAAAAAGATAACAGCATCAGGACCGCATTTTTCCTTAACCTGGCCTTTACGGTACTGGAATTAGCAGGCGGTATCATTTCGGGCAGCATCGCCATACTGGCCGATTCGCTGCATGATTTTGCCGATAGCCTTTCCCTGGGTGCAGGCTGGTATTTTGAGAATAAATCCAAAAAAGGAAGTTCCGATAAATACTCTTACGGCTATGCCCGCTTTTCTTTATTGGGCGCCATGATAAACGCAATGACGCTATTGCTGGGTTCAATATATATTTTTTATGTATCGATTGACAGAATTCTCAACCCACAAATGCCTGACGCCTATTGGATGCTTGGAGTATCGGTCATTGGTATTGCCCTTAATGGAATAGGCGTATGGAAATTAAAATCGGGCAAATCCATGAACAAGCAGGTGATGATGATCCACCTTTTGGAAGATGCATTGGGATGGGTTGCTGTTCTAATAGGCAGTATTGTCCTGCTGTTCTACAATATCCCGGTTATAGATCCCATACTGGCCATAGCAATTAACCTGATAGTGCTTGTATTTGCCTTGAGCAAGCTGGTAAAGGCATTAAAGATCATGCTGCAAAAAGTACCTTCAAACATAAACTTACCTGAGCTGCGACAAAAAATACTTTGCCTGGACAAAGTAAAAGAAGTTTCGCACCTGCATGTATGGTCACTTACGGAAGAAAAGCTTGTAGTAACGGTACATGTTCAAGTTTCAGATATTCAATCTTTGCATGATGCCGCAGAAGTAAAACAACAGATAGAAAATATTTTCAGCGATATGGACACGGAACATATCAGCATCGATTTAAAGTATTGACATTAAAGAAAAAAATAATTTAATAATTTCAATTCAATTTTATAATAAATATCGAATCCTAAAAACGAAAAAAAATGAGAACAAACATCCTAAAAACAGTTGGCCTGGCCGGTATCCTCTTAGCAATGTATGCCTGTAGTGGTGGAGGCACCGATGTAGTGGATTCCGGCACCTATCAAGGTGTCGTAAAAGAGGTGGAGCCGGAGAAAACAGAAATTTACGTGGAAACAGCCGATGACAAAACGTTGGAGCTTTATTTCACTGAGCAAACCACGCTCACTCAAAATGGACAATCTGTAGATTTTTCCACACTACAGGAAGGCCAAAAGGTAGAAGTGGAAGTGGAAAAAGTGGGGAAACGTTTGGACCCTATTTCAGTTGAAATCTTGGAATAGCATGGATCAGTTACCTGAATTTTTGCGGACAGAGACTTGGCACCCTCTGTCCGTTCATTTTCCTATTGCTTTGTTAATTACAGCTTTTTTATTTAAAACAATAGCCTTAAAGAACAAAAAAGAAGTCTGGCATCAGGGCGGGAGCATTTTATTATATGCCGGTACTGTTGGGGCATGGATTGCCATATATACTGGTTTAATGGCTGATGAAGCCGTAACACGTACATTATGCGATCCCACCGTACTCGAAGACCATGAAAATTCAGCCAATATTATGGCTTGGCTTTTTTCAGCGGCTGCTATACTTGATCTTATTTATTGGACGTGTATTTTACCTCTTAAAAGGATGTGGTTTAAAATACTGGTCTTTATCCTTCTGCTTACAGGCACTGGCTTTCTACTCCGTGTAGGGCATTTGGGCGCTTCATTGGTGTATCAGCAAGGCGCGGGCGTTTATAAACCATCCCCTGATTGTACTGAATTTAATTAAAATAACTAACAGATAAAATGACTAAAACAGAATTACCCATCCCAACCACCAATAAAGGCCTTCGCACCACGCTTATTGGTATAATAGTCAGTGCGCTTCTGGCTATAGTCAAAGCTTTGGGAGGGATTTTTGGCCACTCCTATGCGTTGATCGCTGATGCCATAGAATCAGGGGCAGATGTTTTTACCTCTACCATGCTGTGGGTAGGGTTAAAATGGTCCGCAAAACCTGCTGATGAAAATCACCCGTACGGACATGGAAAAGCAGAAGCCTTAATAGCATTGGGTATTTCCTTGGCATTGGTGGCCGCAGCGGGGGTTATTATTTGGAACAGTGTGCTACATATTTTGGAACCTCATAAAACACCAGCGCCATTTACACTCATTATTCTGGTTGTTGTGATTTTGACCAAAGAACTCCTTTTTCGTTTTGTCCTGAAGACCGGAAACGAAATCAACAGTGGAGCAGTAAAGGCCGATGCCTTTCACCACCGTAGCGATGCCATCACTTCGGCTGCTGCTTTTATAGGAATTACCATTGCCTTAATCGGCGGGGAAGGATATGAAGTAGCTGACGATTATGCAGCATTGTTGGCAGGTGGGTTTATTATTTATAATGCCTATGGAATTGCTCGCCCTGCCATAGGCGAATTGTTGGACGAAGCCTTGGCACCAGAGATGCATGAACGGATCAGGAAACTTGCAGATACGGTCGAAGGCGTTAAGCATGTGGAGAAATTCTATTCACGAAAAATGGGAACAGCATATCATGTAGATTTGCATATTTGGGTAGATGGCCGTATTCCGGTTGAAAAAGGGCATGATATTGCCCACAGGGTGAAGGATAAAATTTTAATGAATGTTCCAGAGGTAATAGACGTTCATATTCATGTAGAACCTGATTTAAAGATGGGACAATAACGGGCAATAAACCTGAGGATTAAGATGCTTAAAGACATTGAAGATAAACTCCAGAATAAAAATATTCGTCCCACTGCAATGCGGCTGTTGGTGATGGATGTCTTGTCCGGTCAGGAAGCGGCCATCAGCCTCTCCGAACTGGAAAAATCATTTGAAAAGTCAGACAGGGTAACGCTTTTTAGAACCCTGAAAACATTTCAGGAAAAAGGGTTGGTACATAGTATCGATGACGGTACCGGGGCACCCAAGTATGCCCTTTGCCAAGAGGGCTGTAATTGTGATATAGAAAGGGACCTGCATGTACATTTTCATTGCCGGGTGTGCAATGAAACTTTTTGTCTCCCAAAATATAAAATCCCTGAAATTGATTTGCCGGAAAAGTTCAGCCCTGAAGAGGCCAATTTGGTGGTAAAAGGCGTTTGTGGGAAATGTTCAATTTAAAAATGCAATTCCTGTGCATTGAATTTTAAAGTAATTTTAAAGAAAATTCAAATGAAATGAAGCTCAATACATCTATGCCCAAGCGTCTAAAATTGCACTACCAAAAAGAATTGGCAGCATACAGAGAATCTTACAGCGAAAAAAAGCTTCAACAGTCCTGAAGGCACCTGGAACGGGCACATATCCTTGGGCAGCCTTACCCTTTTCAGCACTCTAAAGTGCATTGGCTCATGCTAAAATTTGGGATTAGAATTAAGAATGCAAAAGAAATATTGGGCCAGATCCCCCGGCTACTGGTTGGTGGTGTAAAATCTTTCGTAGGAACAATTCCTGTGGGCAATACTGGAGGGACCAACGTACCTCCTTTGAAACCAATGGAAATACCGAAAGATTTACAACAAATTATTGCCGGTTAAAAGAATGACGGCAAAAATTAAAATTATGGATAGCAAAGTAAATCAACTCAGTTGTCAACTCACCTCGCCTGAGCTAAAACAAAGAAAAGCAACTGTAATTGCTACACTGAAAAAATTAGTGAAAGAAAGACAGGAAATAAACAACGGGTTTAGGTACAAGTTGAATGGTTCTGATGAAGTGCTCGATCTGCTCAACGACTTTATCAAAACCGAACGCCTCTGCTGTAATTTTTTCAACTTCAGTCTTTCCGTATCTGACAATGAATCTCCTGTTTGGTTGGAATTATCAGGCCCTGAAGGAGCAAAAGAATTTATTACAACTGAGATTGAATTTTAAGCTGCACAACAGAAGATTAAACTATGATTACACTCTTCACCGGTACCATTTTACTGAGCCTGCTTCATGGTCTCATCCCTAGCCACTGGATCCCGGTGCTGGCTCTGAAGGAAAAGTTTGCCTGGCCTGCCGGTAAAACGATTCGTATCGCGATGCTGGCGGCATTGGCACATTCGCTTAGCACTTTTCTTTTGGGCGTATTTCTGGGTCTGTTTAGTCTAACCTTATCCGACAATTTAAGTAGCTACACCCACTGGGTTATACCTATACTCCTCGTGCTTATTGGTGTCTACTTTATCGTGCAACATCACCGTCACAATCATTTCAATGTAGCAGAAAAGCAAAAGCTGGAAAAAGCCGGAGCAGGCCAGGTCATTACGCTCCTTGTTTTTATGATGTTCCTTTCACCCTGTCTTGAAATTGAAGCCTATTTTATTATGGCAGGAACATACGGTTGGCCGGTAATCATAGCAATTGGGGTATTATATACTATAGTTTCCGTTGCAGGAATTACGCTTTGGGTAGCACTGGCCCAAAAAGGGCTGCACAAATTCAATTGGCACAGACTGGAGCATAATGCCGGGCTTATTTCCGGGATAGTATTGATCATTACAGGGATAATATCATTCTTCACGCATTAAACTGAATCAAGATATGGAACGATATACGAACTTAAAGAAAAATGAAAACTTAGAACTGGATCATCTGGAAAAAGTTGTTGAATCCAAAAGACAGCCAAAAAAGAATAAAGACCATGACCATGACGGTGAAGAAACAGGCTGGAAAGCTCATTGGGACTTACTGCTTGCGCTCCTGATCCTGGTTACACTCCTAATACTTGAATATGGGTTTAACCTGGAAATTCCCAATATTCCATTGTTGGCAATCAACCTCATTGCTTATCTTCTTGCAGGAAGAATGGTACTAAATCTAGCCTGGCGAAAATCAAAAAGAGGGGATTTCTTCAATGAATTTGTTTTGATGAGCGTCGCAACTATAGGCGCTTTCATTATTGGCGAATATGAAGAAGGAGTAGCAGTTATGGTATTTTATCAAATTGGCGAATGGTTCCAAGACTCAGCAGTTAACCGCGCCAAGAGAAGCATAAAAGCGCTACTCGATATAAGGCCTGATGAGGTAAGCGTTTTAAGGGATGGAAAAGCAGTGGTTACTAATCCGGCTACTGTTGAATTGGGTGAAAACATTCAGGTAAAGCCAGGCGAAAAGGTTGCTCTGGATGGGGAGTTGGTTTCTGAAAACGCCTCTTTTAACACAGCTGCTTTGACCGGGGAGAGCAAACCAGATAACAAAAATAAGGGCGAGCAGGTATTAGCAGGGATGATCAACCTGAACACCCTTGCAGAGGTGAAGGTAACAGCACTCTTCAGGGATAGTAAGCTAAGTAAGATCCTGGAATTGGTACAGGAAGCCACAGCAAGAAAATCACAGACACAGCTCTTCATTTCCCGTTTTGCCAAAGTATATACCCCAATAGTGTTTTTCCTTGCTCTGGCACTGTGCTTACTGCCTTACTTTTTTGTTTCTGACTACATATTTGAGGATTGGTTTTACCGTGCCTTAGTATTCCTGGTAATCAGTTGCCCCTGTGCGTTGGTGGTTTCAATTCCCTTGGGCTACTTTGGGGGTATTGGCCTTGCTTCCCGAAATGGAATTTTGTTCAAGGGTGGAAACTACCTGGATGTTATGACACAGGTAAAAACAGTGGTGATGGACAAAACGGGCACTTTAACTAAAGGAGTGTTCAAAGTTCAGCAGGTAGTACCAGAAGGGATTGAAAAAGAGGAACTGATAAAAATAGCAGCAGCACTTGAAAAGAACTCGACACATCCGATAGCCAAGGCAGTAACAGATTATGCGAATAAAACCCACGAAGGCTTGCAGGCCTCAGACATTGAAGAAGTAGCAGGTCATGGGCTCAAAGGCACCGTTGACAGCAAAGAAGTGCTGGCCGGTAACCTGAAGCTGCTGAAGAAATATGATATCGCCTATCCTGCCGAAGTCGAACAGATAACAGATACCATTGTGGTATTGTCCATTGATAAAAAGTATGCCGGTTATATTACAATCGCTGATGAAATAAAAGAAGATGCACACGAGGCCATCAAAGAGATGCACCGTCTAAACATTAAAACCGTAATGTTATCTGGTGATAAACAAACAGTAGTAGATCAGGTGGCGAAAGTATTGGGGATTGATGAAGCTTACGGTGGCTTGCTTCCGGATGGAAAGGTAGAACAAGTAGAAGCCCTCAAAAAAGAAGGCAGAAAATTGGCCTTTGTAGGCGATGGTGTCAACGATGCCCCCGTTATTGCCCTTGCAGATGTTGGCATTGCCATGGGCGGCTTAGGCAGTGATGCCACCATAGAAACAGCCGATGTAGTTATTCAAAACGACCAACCATCCAAAATAGCTGCAGCAATTAAAGCAGGAAATATTACAAGAAACATTGTCTGGCAAAACATCATCCTCGCGATGACAGTCAAAATTATTGTTCTTGCATTAGGTGCAGGAGGTGTCGCTTCTCTCTGGGAAGCTGTTATTGCTGATGTTGGTGTTGCGTTATTGGCTATTTTGAATGCGGTAAGGATACAGCGGATGGACCTTTAGCTGATGGTTCGAACCCTATGCCAACTTCAGCAAAAACAGGATTTGATACAGCTCCCTTATGCCAACTGATATTATTGCAATCTTGTCCTAGTAACATGTAAAAAAAACAGTGAATTACTTTTAAAAGGGCACGATAAATGTCCTTCCTGCTCTTTAAAATCTTTTGATTCTAACTGAATCGTCGTATGAGATATTGTGAGAGAAGAAGTAATTTCCTGACATAACACTTCCAGAATCCCGTTATTGTTTGTCTTGGACATCCATAGTCACACGGGCACTCATTTGCGTTTACCTCGGAAGTCAAGGCTCAAACATGAAGATCGTTTACATCCGTTACCCATTTATTTGACGCATTGCTTTGCGCAATTCATTAATATTGACAACATTAGGTGTGCCTTCTAGTAAAATGCTAACAGCATCTTTAAGAAATTTCCATGATATATTCTATAAAGAAGGATATAAAATGAGCAAATTTAAGATTATCTCTGGTATATGCTGGTATCCTATGGAAAAGATCGTTGCGTTTTTCTTCCTATTTACAATCTTCTTTTGAAGGTATGATTTCTTGCTCTGTACACGCTTTCTACAGGACATCACAATCAAAGGGCTTATAAAATTTAAAACAATTGACTGCCGCCTGGATGGAAGCCTTCTTATTTTTTCATAAAGTTTATGTTATTTCTCCCTGATAATCAGCGGGTACAAGGGGCACAAATTAGGTACAACAAAATATTGGACTTTAGAACGCTTTCACATTGATGTTCCTTTGAATAGAAATTATAAACAAACGGCATCATTTGATTAAAACCGGATTGAATAGTGAAAACGATAAAATGCAACGCTTATGTTTACAAATATCTCCTGGACAAATTACATCATTGTAATCATCCTTATATTGGCAATTTATTATTTGTTTATCGGCATTCGTTTTTATTACCATGAACTGAAGAATTTTGTAGGTAAACGAAAATTTCAATTGCACCCTGCCCATAATGAGCTTTCACACGGGCCGGGCAATATGGATAATAATGGCGAAGATGAACGGGTACATTCCGAACCATTACAGGCCCAGAATTCTTTTGGCGGAACCCCCGATGATGCTTTTCAGGAAGTAGAGCATCTCATAGGCAGGCTGAAAGAAGTCATTGAAGAAGCATCCCGTAAAAAATATATTAAACAAGAATTTCTTCAATACCTGAAATTGATACTCAAAGAATATCCTGAAATAAAAAATTCACCGTTCCAGCCAGCCATTAATGAACTGATAATTTCTGAATGTGAAAGATATGGCTCCATTATGCTCAGTGAGAACGAGGTAGTGATGTTGTGGAATGATGTATAGTGGGGCCAGGCGGAGGGATAAAAGCTCCTGTCCAACCCAGTGCTGTAGGGCATTGTGAAGGATGAGAATGGGTGATGTGACAGCAGCTACCCCTCCGTTTTTTAATAGTAACCTTTAACCTTTAAATAACGAGTTATGAAAATGTGCAGATGGAAATTTAAAAGGTTTACCAGAAAACAGTTATGGTCTTTTGGCGTAACCATTGTCTTAACAGCTTTTCACCTGACAGCAATGGCGCAGGACGGAAATGCCGGAATTGAGGCGGCAAATCAACAAGTACGCAGCTACTTTGATTCCGGGACAAACCTGATGTATGCCGTGGGTGCACTGTTAGGGCTGATCGGGGCCGTGAAGGTTTACCAAAAATGGAACTCAGGTGACCAGGATACCGGAAAAGTTGCCGCTGCCTGGTTTGGCAGTTGTATATTCCTTGTAGTTGTGGCCACTGTCATCAAATCCTTCTTCGGGGTATAAATCCTAAACATAATGCAATCAATACTGATAGAAAAATTGCGGGGCTATATGATCAATAACAATCCGGAATTATGGCTCGATCTACAAGCAGATTTTTCGTTAACGCACTACTTAGAGCAAAAAGTATCTGCCCTTCAACCATTCCTTGCAGCATTGCTGGCGGAAAATAAACCTGTCTATATTATAGAAGAACTGTGCCTGAACGAACTGACAAAAGACCTGCGTCCTTCAAAGTTCAACTATATACGCAACCTGCTGGAAGAAGAATTTGAGGAAGACTATCTATGGATGACAGAAAACGGCATCCTTACTTATGAAGTCGTGAACATGATCAATACCTGTAAACCTGTTTTTGAAACTGCAGGGTTTAGCGAAGAAAAAGAACGTGACAGGGAACTCCATTATACCATTACTGGTGCAATAAAGGACTACCTGGAAAGCAAATAGGCGCAAGAAACCGCCCTCTGTTTCAGACGGATCGTGGTTTCAACAATAAGATTAAAAGCAATTAGTGGGGATGAAAATCGTGGGGCATGGCTTACAATCTTTTTCAAAAATTAAATGACAATTTATCGGCTATCCGTATTGCCCTGGAATGGGACAAGAAAAAACCATTACAGGAAGCAGAGGTTGCGGCCTTACATAATTACTCCGGCTTTGGCGGAATAAAAGCAGTATTGCTTCCCTATGCAGAAAGGCAGGAATGGATCAGGCAAAGCGCTACAGGTAATGACCTGCGGTTATACCCGAAGGCAATGGAACTTCATGGACTGTTACAAACCAATCTTTCTGAAAGGCAATACAAGGAAGCAGTTCAGTCCATGAAGAATAGCGTATTGACCGCTTTTTACACACCACAGGTTGTACCTAAAACACTGTACAATATTTTAAAGGAACAAAACATCTTGCCACAAAGGGTTTATGAACCCAGCAGCGGGGCTGGTATTTTTATACGGGAAGCAGCAAACGCCTTCCCATCCCTTCAAAGCATAACGGCCGTTGAGAAAGATGTCCTGTCAGGACATGTACTGCAGGCTTTGAGCAGTACACTTACTGTTCCTGCAAACGTCCAAATTACAGGCTTTGAGGAGACGACAAACCAGGATAATGGTCAATACGATCTCATCGTAAGCAATATCCCGTTCGGTAATTTTCCTGTTTATGATGAAGCGTTTCCAAACAAGGAGTTGTCAGGGAAAATCCACAATTACTTTTTTGCCAAAGGGCTGGACAAGATAGCCAACGGCGGATTGCTGGCCTACATTACCACTGATGCATTTCAAAACAGCCCTTCCAATAAACCGGCGAGGGAATACTTATTCAATAAAGCTGATTTGATCAGTGTGACGGTCATGCCCGATAACCTGATGAAAAATACGGGCAACACCGAAGCCCCCAGTCATCTGCTGATCGTTCAGAAAAACGAGAGCAAGCGGCGACTTTCAACCGATGAGAAAGATCTGGTAGAAACAGTAGCACAAAAGAATGAATTCGGCAGTTATCACCTCAGTAAATACATCCACAGCCATCCTGAAATTATCATAGGCAATGAAATCAAAGCCGGAAAAAACCAATATGGGCACGCCAACCAAACCGTATGGCAGCATGGGGATATAAATGGCATTGAAGAAAAACTTGCCGAAACAATCCGTGAAGGGATAGGGAATCACTTCAGTGAGATTCTGTTTCACCAAGCCCAAATAATTTCTGCTGCACATAAGCCGAAAACAAACAAGCAAAAGCTCACTTATTTGCCCATGCCTGAAAACAAGGCAGAAGCCGTTTCCATGCAATTGGGGTTATTTGATATTGCTCTGGCCGAAAACCCAGGCCGGGCGTTGGCCTACATCAATGACCTTGATACAACGATCGTACAGAGACAAACGGCACGTATGATCGGTATGGTAAAGACCGTCGATAACCCCTCCCACGAAAGCATTGTGTTGCTAACCGCAAAACAGGAAAAATCGAACCGGTATTTATACAAGCTGCATTCCAATGTTGAAGAAATCCGTTTTGCCGTTAACTGGATGAACGCACACCTGCTAAGTTATGAGTTAAAAAACCTTTCGGCAGAACTAAAGCAATATGCGCACTCCTATGTCTATGAAGGGGATAAAAGCATGGAAGTTGCCTTTGACCTGACGCATAATACGCCCCAATTATTTTCAAAACTAAAATCATTTTACAGAGAAGGAACTTTGGTTATCCATAATGGGCAAATCGGAACGATAGCCAATCCGCAACCAGATTTTAAACAGGCAGCCTTTCAAACTTTATACAAGCAAGGCAGTAAGACATTCTACGAAGATTATATTGTTCTCAGGGACAGGTATCTTGAACTGGCTGAAAGGGAGCTGGCAGGAGCGGAAGTGGACGGTGACACAAGAAAAAGCTTAAATGACAGCTATGAAAAATTTGTGGCACGAAATGGTTTACTGAACAGGCCGGACAACGCTAAACTGATCAGCAATGATACTGCTTTCGGGTTGACCCTTCTTTCTTCTTTGGAACGTAAAGAAGGGGAACGGTTTGTAAAAGCTGATATTTTACAGCATTCCGTCGTCCATAAGCAGGAGCGCTTTGTCACGGACGATCCTGTTGAAGCCCTTGCAAGGAGCCTGAACGAAACAGGCAAAGTTGATATAAATTTCATAGCAAGTGCCATAGGGAAAACCGAGGCAGAAGCCGTCGCGGCTTTAGGGCCTCATATTTATCTTGATCCCGCTTCAATGACATGGGAAACGGGCGACAGGTATTTAAGCGGGAATGTTGTAAGCAAATTACAGGTGGCGGAAGAAAAGGCAAAAGAAAGCCCGGAAGATGTACAATTACGGCGGAGCTTGAAAGCTATTGCACAAGTACAGCCGGAGCGGATCCCTTTTGAACTGCTGGATTTTAATCTTGGCGAGCGCTGGATACCACTCCCCTGTTATGAGCGGTTTGCAAACGGGCTGTTTGAGTTGGATACCAGTATCAATTATTTTGCTTCCCTCGATACCTTCAAAGTAAACACCTCCGGACATAACGCAAAAGTATCCCAGGAATATGCCGTGACCCCAAAAAGCGGAAGGACAACTTATGGTTATACCCTGCTCGAACATGCACTGGAAAATACCACGCCTTTCTTTACTTATGAAATTACCAGTGGTGAGGGCAAAACCATCCGGGTACCGGACAACGAGGCCATACAGCTTGCGCATCAAAAAGTTGAAAACATGCGCAATGGCTTTATCGCCTGGTTGCAGGATTTGCCCGAAACAGATAAAAAGCACCTCGAAAACCTATACAACAATACGTTCAATTGCTATGTATTGCGAGAATATGATGGCAGCCATTTAAACTTTCCGGGTCTGGACAAACGAAGACTGGGCATCAATGACCTGTACACCTCGCAAAAAAATGCGGCGTGGCGAATCATGCAGAACCGGGGCGCACTTATTGACCATGAAGTAGGCCTGGGCAAAACACTGACAATGATCATAGCCGCCAATGAAATGAAACGCTTGGGCATTGTGCACAAGCCGATGATATTGGCCTTAAAGGCAAACGTGAACCAAATTGCCGATACCTATCGAAAGGCTTATCCCAGTGCCCGTGTCCTTGCACCGGGCGAAAAAGATTTTACACCTGCAAAAAGGCTGAGGCTGTTCCATGAGGTCAAAAACAACAATTGGGACTGCATCATACTGACGCATGACCAGTTTGGAAAAATACCGCAATCGCCGGAAATACAAAGAGAGATATTCCAAACAGAACTGGACAATGTGGAACGTGACCTGGAAACCCTCAAGAACCTGGGAGGGAACATTTCCAAAAAGATGCTCAAAGGTTTGGAAATCCGCAAGAACAACCTACATGGAAAATTAAAATCTATATTGAGCGATATTGAACAAAAGAAGGATGCAGGGATCAATTTTAGGGAAATGGGCATCGACCACCTCTTTGTGGACGAGTCCCACAAGTTCAAGAACCTGACCTTTACAACTAGGCATAACCGTGTGGCGGGCTTGGGCAACACGGCAGGGAGCCAAAAGGCGCTCAATATGTTGTTCGCTGTCCGGGAACTGCAAGCAAGGTTTAACTCGGACCTTTGTGTCACGTTCCTCTCCGGCACACCTATTTCAAACAGCCTCACAGAAATGTACTTGCTGTTCAAATACCTGCGGCCGAAAGCAATGCAACGCCAACAGATCGAAAATTTTGACGGGTGGGCAGCGGTATTTGCAAGGAAGACAACGGACTTCGAATTTTCGGTCACCAATGAGATTATTGCCAAAGAGCGTTTCCGTCACTTTATCAAAGTGCCCGAACTGGCGCTGTTCTATAATGAGATTACAGATTATAAAACAGCAAAGCATATCAGTTTAGATAAACCAGCCCTCCATGAAACCCTGGTAAATATTGCCCCTACACCTGAGCAGATGGAGTTCATCAGAAGCCTTATGCAATTTGCCAAAACAGGGGATGGGACGCTCATCGGCAGGGGAAGGTTGAGCGATGCGGAAGACAAAGGCAGGATGCTGATCGCGACCAACTATGCCAAAAAGATGGCCGC
>CAMPJM010000015.1 GCA_946886805.1 uncultured Flammeovirgaceae bacterium
GGCAGTAACTAATTTTAGGTCTGTAGGGGGGTCAGCTTAGTCCAGTGTATCCATTATTAATCTGTAGATCGTTTTTGTAGAGCAGCCTACAATGACTGCAGCATCTTTAGCCGACAGATACTCTCTATTTTTTAGAGCTTCGAGATCTTTACTTAGCTTGTTATCTTTCCGGCTTTTTATTTCTCCTTTTAGCTTCTGATTCTTCAATTTTATTTTATAGTCTCTGCTATTACAGATATGGGAACAATATCTTGTTTTCAACGTCTTGGCTATAAATTTTTTACCACAAAAGTCACAGTTTGATTCTATCCTAATATTACTGCTCATGATCTTGTTTACTATTTGGAATAACAAAGATAAGAGGAAATAAGGGTAATTAAGAGAATATAAGGTAAAATAAGGGTAATTAAGGGACATAATTTCGCCAAATTATTAGAATAAATTTGCCTTATCAAAAATGGTTATATTATTTTAAAATACCA
This sequence comes from uncultured Flammeovirgaceae bacterium, assembly GCA_946886805.1. The sequence goes on from CAMPJM010000015.1 coordinate 483, forward strand.
ATTATCAAAGTATTAACTTTGATTTTATCATTTTAGGACAAATGTTTCATAAAGGATTATGTCTGAAAGATTTGGCGAGATTATCAATTTTAGAACCATGACGTGTAAAAATTTACACCTCACGATAGAAAATTTATGAAGAGGTGTAAACCGGGTGTAAAATTATTCCAAATTGAGGTGAAAAAAGGAGAAATTGATGTTCCATATAAAGACAGTAAATACAGGGGGTAATTAGATTTTATAAGGGATTAGATGCAAATAACATCAAAAATTATTTTCTGTTTATTTGCCAATACATTATTTGACTTTCCCCAGTACATACGGTGTGACAAACGAAGGTACAGGAAGGTACATTAAATTGACGGAGGAATTCACACTTAAAAACTGGTGAAATTTTAATGGTATTCTCGCTTATTCTCTCCCATGCTATTATTGATTAAATCCTTTCAGCTTTATGGTTATTTTAAATGTGTCAAGTGGACTCTCAATTTATTTTAAAGGAAAAAGGGTAAATAGTTTTCGGCTACTAATTAAGTAATCATTTATGACTTAATTTTTTGGAGTTGCTTCAGACGATATTGATAATCCTGGATATAATTCCGCTGGGTAGATTTTTCCAAAAAGGAAGCCTTACTCAATCGGTTGACTTCTTCCGAATTTTCCATCATGCCTGCCATGATAGTGTGGAACTGCTTTGGTTTGATTTCCACCTTTTCTGCCAAAATTTTAAACTGTCCGGCAATAGTGGTTTGTGCCATGCTTTTGGGCAACAAGCCCCCCTCCAAGGCAAAATTGCTATCATCTACATGAATTCGGGTATTGAGTAGATCATAAGCCGGGCTTAACCGGTGATCCCCCATAGGTGTTTCGAGAATAGCGAAATTTTTTAAATGAGCGTCACCGTTGGAAAACAGATAATTAAATACCAATAGTTTAAATAATTTGGGCGTTTCAATACGATAAGCAGGAAGAAACTTTTTCATTAGATCAAATAACTCGAGATAATTACCTTCATATTTATAATGTTCGCCATGGGTTTGAGGAGTTTTGCCGGCAAGAGTGGCAAAATCTTCTTTGGCTTTCTTCGAGCCATCCGGTTTTATATCAAACCGTTTGGTAATGTAGGCGGGAGCTTCATTTTGGAAAAAGATTAGTGCATTTTCTGCCGTTTCAATATTATATACCTGGCGGGCAATCTGCATGGTTAAATGTTCATTAGCAGGCATTTGATCGCGTTTCCTACCAAAATGTGGAATAGGTTTTAAGATATGAGTGCCTTGCTCTCCTTTTTTAATGAGACGTAACTTATTTTTTTCCAGGAGTACTGAGAATTTTTCCTGTACTCCGGATATCGAAATACGCTGTTGATTGTCTTCAAAAAGTTTATCTGTTTGTCGGTTGGAGTTGGGTGCATCATAAGGCAGCACATGAGAAACTTTACGACCATCAAAAACATGTTTTAGGCATGTTCTGCTATACGTACTGAATCCTTCCGCCAATGTTCCGGGGCAATGATCTACTTTCATTAAGTTTTATATTTTTTTGACTGTAACAGCTCCTATCGTATCATATCGGGCGGTAGCCATAAGAATCCCAAAGTAGTCATTGGAATCCAGCCGATTTGCCTTACACACACTTTGCCGATTGGTTCCTTCTGGAAGCATATTGTAAAAAAAGGGGAATAGGTATTCAGCGTGATATTCGGGTTGATCTCTGCCCAGGGTAAGACTAATAGATGGCTTTGTCGGATCAGCCAGCCAGGCTTCCAGATACCGGAAGGTAAAACTTCCGTCGTCATGCTGTTCTAATATACCTGCTTCCTCTCCTTTATAGAATATAGTAGCTTGTCTCATTCAGAACTTACGTTTTTAATTTGCAAGGTGATTTCCATTCCCAGGATATCTGTAATTTTCTGTAGTGAGTGGAGTGTGGGATTAGCCTGCCCGGTCTCTATCTTATATAGAGTATTAATTCCAATATCAGCCATATCGGCTAATTGACGTTGAGTGATGCGCAAGTGATCCCTGCGCTGTTGAATCATCTGGCCAATTTTCTGTGTTGCTCCCATTTATTAAATTTTTAGCTCTTAATCCACATTCTATTGTGAATTAACAGAACAAATTTATGAATGATGGTAAAATTACTTATAAATCCACACTTTAGTGTGAAATTAAAGATATAATTATCTTTGTCCGGAGAAAGTTTATGAAAATCCACAATATAATGTGGATTCGAAGAAAGTTTTTTAAATCAGAAGGTATTAGCTGAGTATCAGATTTACGAATAGACAAATTTCTACTACCTCAATACATTATTTGACTTTTCCCTATACATGCGAGATGACATTCGAAGGTACAAGAAGGTACATTAAATTGACAGGGGATTTAGCTATGAATTTTTTCTAAAATTTTCAGTAATAAATTCACCAGTTAGTTCCCTTTCTTGCTGTTATCCTGTAGCTATATTTTTTAAATTCTTACATTAGTGCTAATGTAATTAGTTTGTAATAATTCTATATCCTATGGATTCTATAAAAAGTAGCGAATCAGCAATGTCTTTTCAGGAACTAAAAAATTATTTTTTAGATACGGGAAGAAAAGACCTCGCGGAAATAGTAGAACCGGGCATTACTATAGAAGAAATATTAAGCAAACATGGAATAAAAGGCACTTTAAATTTTCGAGTTTGCAAACAATATACGAATTCTCTAATCTCCTGGCTCAGACCCACACACAGCGATTATAAAGACTTAATCCTGGTGAGATTGAGTAGTTATACAGCTCAAATAATTAAGAAAGCTAAAGAGACTGGCGTCCCCTATGATTTACTTTACGATCGCTTTGCGGAAAAAGGAACGACTTCGAAAGGAATACCCTATTTTGAACTTCATATTATGTCACGCAATGAATTTGATCCCTATGATGAACCTGTTGATCTTGATCCGGATGGATCTTTGCAGAGTGATGCGCGAAGCGAGATGTCTGGAGGGTTTGACAATGGTGATTGGGGAGGTTTAACAGATGAAGAGGCTGAGCTTGGTTATTGGAATTGTGATTAATTGAAAGTAGATTTTTCAATTGGCGGACAAGCATCCGAAGTCCAATAAATTTCATTGAATATCCTTAAGAATCTTATCGTATGTTGCCATTCCTGTGCAGTAAAATTTATATCCAGGTCCTGCCAGTTTAGAATAAAAGGTTTAACTATTTCTCCATCCTCTTCATACCACTCAATCCAGAACAAGATAAATTCCTCTGTGCCTAACTTTTCATTCTTTTTAAGCCACTGCATTAAGGCAGGATTGTCATCTCCCACCTGGTCGTAAGTCTCTATCTCTTTTTTAAAGTAGATTTCATATTGATGAAGGTCGACCACGTCTTGCAAGCCAGAGTAGAGGTCGCTAAAACGGCTTTCCGGGTTATTCCAGGAGCAGCCACATCCAATATTTTCTATACAAGAACCATCATGGCGGTGGTCGTAAGCAAAAGTGAATAGTTCTTCATAATACAATAACCACCATGTTATCTTAGGAATGTTATAAAATCCATTCTTTGGTAACTTTAGAAGTGCTTCTACAGCCTCTTCTATTTCTTGGCGATTAATTACTTTGAGATCTTTACCAGTCAACAAACATTGGTATTATTAATCGATTAATTAAGTCAAAATTGCCGCTCCATTATTAGCGAATTAGGTTTATGAAAGGGGAACCTTATTCATTGGATCATCCACAGGAATCACCGTTTTACCCATATGTTTTACCTTATCAGCCGGCTGATGAATCACTTTTAATTTCCCCATAAAAACAGGATCTATTAAACCAGTGCCTTCCTGAAATTTCTGATAAGTAGCCTTACCTGCTCCTATCTTGGAATTTTCTTCAAATGCTCCAGGAAATTCGTCTGCATATGGTAAATAGTCTACACCAAAATCATCCGGAGCTTCCTTCCAAAAATATATTTCGATGAGATTCTCTTGAGAGGAGTCTTGAAGTAATATTTCATTAATTCCACTATTCCGTTTTTGGGTAAATGTGAACTCTCTGTTTTCACCGTTACTTTGACTATAGCAATTATTGTAGTAAGTACCTTCACTCTCTCCTATAAACTTGGCATGAGCTTTATAATTACTTCGATCCTCTTCTTGTAAATCGTTTAACGACTTTATTCCGTAATCTTGAACTACATTAACTCCATCCAGGTAAATTGCCCAAGCGAAACGTTCTTTTAAAGTAGACTTCAAATGAATAGCAAACACATCGCCATTTTCTACACCAATTAATCCCATATAGGGATTGGCATTTTTCACTGGGAATACCTGATATTCGTGTGAATGAGAGACGGTGTAACCTTTGACAATTTTAGTTTCAATTGTACCCTCATGAGGACTTTTAATGATTAATGATGTTTTCATAAGCTGGTTGTTTGAAGATTATCGGATACAAACAAGAAGATGAAGTAGGGAGATTCTCTTGAATACAGCACCAGGGATAAATATAAAGAAATAATTAAGATTATATATTGTTTGCTTATCCTTTAGAAGTATTGTATAATTAGGTATTGTTAATAATCTTAACAAACAGGAGTTAAGTTGTTCATTTTCAATGATACTTAAATCTTGATAGTGGAATTTTTTATATGCAACGTGAAAAATATGACTTTGCCTTTACCTCTTCTTCCCTACGCTTAAACGAAATGGTATTGGTGGCGGGTCATATTTTAAATGATTCCGAAGTTGATTATGTAAATGAATTGGGAGCGGGTAAAAGCGCGACCGGAAAGCGGATCTTTAGAGAAGTCTCGAAAAGATTGACATTTCTTAATCCTCAGCAAATGAAGCTCCTCGTTAATGGGAGTCTGGATGTACAGAAGCAATTGGCTTTTTATGCCGCCTGTAAATCTCATCTCTTTCTAAGGGACTTTGTGGTGGAGGTTTTAAGAGAAAAGTACCTGGTTTTCGATTATCAGGTAACTGAAGGGGATTATCTTTCTTTCGTACGGCGAAAGCAGGACTTACACCCAGAATTAGAAAGTTTAAGCGAAACATCAGTGAAAAAGATAAGACAGGTAACCTTTAAAATTCTCGAGCAAGCGGGGATCATCAATAGCGTAAAAGCTAAAGAGATTCAGCCGCAATTGCCAGAGTTGGATCTGGTAGATGCCATTACAACAGATTCCAAAGAATGGCTGAAGATATTTTTACTGAGTGATGCTGATATAGAAAATTTGAGCCCAACTAATGACTGATATAACCTATAAGTTTGATCATCTTTTTAAAATTATTTCTTCCCCCGGTTTTCTGAACAAACAGAGCCTTGGCGGGGAAATCCCCTTTTTTGTTTCTGCTTATGATCCCGCAGACGAGATTAGGATCTCTGAGGCAATAAGGTTGTTGAAGAATAAGCTTGGAACTCATGGAGTGCCGGTGCTGGAGCTCGATCTATACGACATTGCCTGTTCTATACTTGAGGAAAAAGGCGGAATGGAGCGAATGTTTAGGGTAGAAAAAAAGAAATCAAAAGAGAAGTTCCTTCGGGCATTGCAGTCCAGCCTTAATATTCATCAGGTTTTAATGCCGCACATTAAGGAACTCATTGAGAATTCAGACGCAAAAGTTTACTTCCTTACCGGAATTGGGGCCTGCTATCCGTTCATCAGGTCGCATAATGTACTGAACAACCTTCAGAACATAGCGAAGGATTCACCTACCGTCGCATTTTTTCCGGGGGAATATAACGGCCATTCACTTAATCTTTTCGGATTACTAAAAGACGACAATTATTACAGAGCATTTAACATTGATTCTATTAAAGCATAGTTATGACGATCAGAGAATACTTTAAGAAAGATATAAACCGAAATATTGAAACCGTCATTAAAGCAGATGACCGGGAGAATATTTCTACCGAGGTTGCAGAATATGTAATCACTAATGAGATTGCAAAAAAGATCAGAAATCTTTTTGATGCTTACACCAACTACAGGGGAGCAAACGGGGTATGGATTTCAGGTTTCTTCGGAAGTGGTAAATCCCACCTGCTCAAGATTCTTTCTTATGTTTTAGAGAACAAGGAAGTCGATGGCTATAAATGTGGGGAAATTTTCGCCGAAATGATAGAAGGCGATGAGATCCTGAAAGGGGACGTAGAGAAGGCAACGAAAATACCTTCAGAAGCTATTTTATTCAATATAGACCAGCAGGCTCAAATTACTTCAAAAGCCGATGAAAATGCCATTCTATCGGTATTCTATAAAGTGTTTTTTGACCATTTAGGCTACTATGGTTACCAACCACACGTGGCTGAATTTGAAATGTGGCTGGATAAGCAAGATAAATATGATAGGTTCAAGTTTCTGTTCAGCGAAAAACACGGGCAATCCTGGGAAGAAGTTAAAGTTGATTATTTTGATCCCTTAGTGACTGATAGCATTGCTGAAGTGCTGGGAGAGATTTTCGGAATGGACGCTTCTAAATATGAGGATATCCTCGACGAGATTGAAGACCGTCAAAAGCAGTCTATAGAAGATTTCAGCAACAGGGTGAATGATTATATTAAAACCAAACCCGCAGGCTTCCGGCTTAACTTCTTTGTAGATGAAGTGGGCCAGTATATCAGTGATAACACAAAACTGATGCTTAACCTGCAGACTATAGCTGAATCACTGGCGACCATTACCAAAGGCCGATCCTGGATCCTGGTGACTTCCCAGGAAGATATGGAGAAGGTTATAGGGGATATGACTAAGCAGCAAGAGAACGATTTCTCCCGAATTCAAGCCCGTTTTATGCTGAAAATTCCACTTACATCTGCCAATGTAGACGAGGTGATCGAGAAGAGGTTGCTTAAAAAAGAAGAAGATGCACAGAAGCATTTAATTTCGGTTTATAAAAAAGAAAGTGCTCACTTGGATACATTACTTTCTTTCTCCGAGGCAGGGGTGCAATTTAAAGGCTATAAAGGTGAGGATGACTTTGCCAATAAATACCCCTTTGTGCCTTATCAATTTGATCTGTTTCAGCAGTGCAGAAGGGCTTTATCTGCCCACAACGCTTTTCAGGGAAAACATTCCTCAGTCGGGGAACGTTCTATGCTGGGAGTTTTTCAGCAGGTGATCCAAAAGATCGAGGATCAGGATGATCGTACGCTGGTAAGTTTTGATAAAATGTACAGCGGAATTAAAAATGAGTTGCGGGGAGAGGTGCAACAGTCAATTATATTGGCTGAAAGAAATCTTGACAATCCCTTTGCAGTGCAGGTGTTAAAAGCGTTGTTCTTGGTAAAATACTTCGGCAATTTTAAGACCACCAAAAGAAATATTTCGGTCCTTATGCTAAATAGTATAGATGTGGACCTGAAGCAGCACGAACAAAAGATCGATGAAGCTTTAAACAAACTGGAAAACCAGAGTTATATCCAGAGAAATGGGGAAATCTACGAATTCCTTACCGATGATGAAAAGGACGTCGAACAGGAGGTCAAAAACACGGATATTGATGAACAGGCAGTGCCGCAATTACTTCGTGAGATTCTGTTTGATGAAATAATCCAGATGAACAGGATTAAATTCCTGGAGAATAAACATGACTACGAATTCACCAGCAAGATCGACGGGAATGTTATGGGTCGGGAGAAGGAGCTGGAGATAGAAATCATTACCGAAAATTATTCTGAATATGAGAATACAAGCTTCTTGCAGTCCCAGACAATGGGAAGTACAGGAATGAAGTTGGTATTACCGCAGGATGCTACTTTTATTAAGGATGTGAGGATGTACCTCAAAACGGATAAGTACATTAAGCAAAATCGCTCTACCTCAAATCGACCTGAAGTTAAACGTATTCACCAGGAGAAAAGCCTTCAGAATGTGGAGCGTAAACGGGATCTTAAATTGCAGGCGGATAGGTTGCTTTCTGAAGCTACGGTTTACTTAAACGGGAGCAAGCACGAAATGTCTGCCACTTCAGATGGAAAGACAAGGGTGGTTAAAGCTTTCCAGGACCTGGTGAAGGTTGTCTACCCCAATCTCAGAATGCTGCCGAACATTCACTTTTCTGAAGAAACCATTAAAAATGTGGTGCGCAACCGACAGGATGAACTTTTTCAAGGTGATGATAGTACAATGTCTCAGGCAGAGAGCCAGGTAAACAGTTTTGTACTGCGCAGAAAAAATAATTCTGAACGCACGTCTTTACAGGATGTGAGGGATGAATTTATGAAAAGACCCTACGGCTGGTACCCCAACGCAATCTGGACAATAATTGCCATGCTTTATAAACGCGGAAAACTGGAGCTGAAGCAGGGACCTGATTCCCTGGAAGACGAGAACGTTATCCAGGCCTTGCTGAATAGTTCGTATCACAGCAATGTGTTATTGGTACAGCAGGAAGAAATAGATCCCCGACAGGTTCGGGAAGTGAAAAAAGTGTTTTCTGAAGCCTTTGATGAAACCTGTCCTTCCAATGATCCTAAGGAAGTAGCAAAAGCTTTTAAGGAGAAGCTAAATCATTTGTTGACGGAAGTAAGCCAATTGCTGCTGAATAAATCCCAGTATCCTTTCCTGGAGACGCTGAAACCTTTGGCTGAAAACCTGAAGCGGTGGAAAGACAGAGAAACCACATGGTTCATTACAAACCTGAAGGATTATGAAGATGAACTCCTGGACACAAAAGAAGACCTGCTGGACCCTATCCGAAGGTTTATGAATGGGGAACAGAAGAACATTTATGATGAAGTGCGGAATATTTTATCTGCAGACACCTCCAACTTCATTTATGTAGATGGGAATGAATTGGATGTGATGAACCAATTGGTGCAGGATAAAAAGCCGTATTCAGGAAATTCTATAAAAGAAGCCAAACAGGCTAAAGATAAATTTCTTGAGAAGCTGTTGAAATCTTTGGAGGTAGAAAAAGAGAAAACTCTGGAGGTAATAGATAAGAGCATAAAGGAATTTCAAACCAATGAAGACTTTCTGAAACTCGGAGAAGAAGAGCAAGAAGAAGTATTGGCTCCATTTCAAAGATATCGGGAGCAGGTAAAGAGCCTGCGGTATATCTCACAGATTCGCGACGTAAAGCACAGGGTTCAGGACCAATTAATAGTTCAGCAGCTAAGTGTGATAATGAATTTGGTCGAGCCTGATGAACCGCAAGATGACGATAAGCCGAGAGAACCTAATCCTCCCCATTATATAAGAAGGTCTGAGGTTAGAGTTTCCTACCAAAAAAAGGAATTACGGAGTACTGAAGATGTAGATGAGTATGTCGAAGCTTTACGGAAGAGTTTAAACGAACAGATCAATCAGAATAGAAGAATAAGACTATAATGAATACAAACAGATTAAAAAGGTTTGCACAGGAAGCGCGGGTAAAATTACTGGACCAGGTGAATTCCCGGCTGGAACTGATTTTAAATACAGATTCTGCCGAACTTAGGGAAAAAGCAGCTTCGGTGCAGCAGTTGAAAGAGGCAATTAAGAGCAGCTCCAGAGAACAGGTGGTGGATAAGGTGGCTTATACCTGGTTCAACCGCTTAATGGCGTTACGATTTATGGACGTGAACGATTACCAGCCCTTAAAACTGAAGATAATTACGCCCAAAGAAGGTTATACCCTGTCCGAGATTCTGGAAGATACTAACAAAGGTCAAATCCCAGAAGAACTTCCGGTAAATAAGCAGAAGATTAATGACCTGCTGAACGGTAAGATTCCCAGCAGTAATGCGCAGAATGAGATCTATAAAGAACTTCTTATAGGTGCTTGTAACCATCTGCACTCGGTATTTCCATTCCTTTTTGAAAAAATTAATGACTACACGGAGTTGCTGCTGCCGAGTGATCTTACCAGTGAATTTTCCATCATCAATGATTTTGTAGAGGGAATTCAGGAGGAGGATTGTCAGGAAGTGGAGGTTATTGGCTGGCTCTATCAATTTTATATATCTGAAAAAAAGGATGAATTAATTAATGCAAAAAAAAGATATAAAGCTGATGAAATAGCTCCTGTTACCCAGTTGTTTACTCCAAAATGGATTGTTCAATATATGGTGGAAAATTCTTTAGGACAAATTTGGAAAGAAGCTAAACCGAATACAAAATTGACAAATTCGTTAGAGTTTTTTATTCAAAATAAGGGTGCCGAGTTGCCATCAAGAAAAAGCAATATTGAGGAAATAACTTTCTTCGATCCTTGTGTTGGCTCAGGACATATTTTATCTTATGCCTTTGATCTCTTCTACAAAATGTATGAGGAAGAAGGTTATAATCCATCGGAAATTCCAGAACTTATCTTGACTAAGAACTTGTTCGGAATTGATATAGATGATCGCGCTGCTCAACTTGCATCGTTTACTCTGATGATAAAAGGAAGGAAGTATCATAGGCGTTTCTTCAAAAAAGGAGTAATTCCAAAAATCACATCTTTTCAAAATGTAGATTCAGATCCTAAATTTCGAAACGCAAAAGTCTTAGGCTCACTCATTAAAGTTTCCAAACAAGAAGTAGATGACATAACAATAGAGAAAGAATCTCTTTTTGTAGAAAAACAAAGAAGTCATAAAATGCAAGCACAACTTCTTGCAAGCCGATATGACGTAGTGGTCACCAATCCACCTTATCTTAATTCTTCTTACATGGAGGGAACTCTGAAGAATTTTATTGATAAAGAATATAAGGAGACAAAGGCGGATTTGTTTGCTTGTTTTATAATCCAAGCATCAAACCTGACAAAATCTGATGGTTTGGTAGGATTTATTTGTCCATATGTCTGGATGTTTATTAGATCATATGAATCTTTACGGGAATTTTTACTGTCTAATACAACTATTTCATCTCTTGTTCAATTAGAATATAACGCATTCGGACCGGCTGTTGTTCCAATTGCAACATTTGTGTTTAGAAACAGACACAATAATAATTTAACAGGATCCTATATTCGACTGTCTGAATTTAAAGGCATCGATAATCAAGCCCCGAGAACTTTAGAAGCAATACATAGAACTGACTGTAAATGGTTATATCGTATAAATCAAGAGGAATTTAAGAATATACCTGGAAGCCCAATAGCTTATTGGCTTTCAAATAAGGTTCTGGAATTGATAAAAAATAACGAACCACTATCTTCTATTACAGCTATAAAAAAAGGAATGGCTACTGGAGATAATTTAAGGTTCGTTCGAGAATGGTTTGAAGTTGAAATAAACGATTTTGGTTATGGATACAGCAGACAGGAAGCTAAAGACTCGCAAAAGAAGTGGTTTCCATATTCCAAAGGTGGTGGATTTAGAAAGTGGGCAGGTCATTATTCTGAAGTTGTTCTATGGCAAAATGATGGGGAAATCTTACGATCAAATCTTACTGCCGATGGTAAGAGAATCAGAGCAACAAATTTTAACTTAAATAATATTTTTAAGCCTTCCATAGCTTGGACAGTTATAACAAATATTGACCAATCTTTTAGAATATTTCCAGCAGGGTTTTTATATGACTCGGCAAGTGGTATTCTGCAAAGCGATCAACCTGATGAAGATCTCCTTTACAAGCTTTTAGGATTCCTTAATTCAAAAATCACAAATCCAATATTGGCAGCTATTAATCCAACGATAAATCTTCTGCCTGGCTACCTCGGAAGTTTACCTGCTTTGATTAATGTTGATTCTAAGGTTGTAGATGCCGTTAAAAGGTGCGTAGATATAGCAATATTGGACTGGGATTCAAAAGAAAAATCTTGGAACTTCAAGAAAAATGAACTGGTCCGGATTAAAAATGACAATTTGAAGGAAGCTTTTGAAGCGTATACTAATTTATGGACACTAAAATTGCTCGAATTAAAAAAGATTGAAGAAAACATAAACCAGTTATACTTAAAAGCCTATGATCTTGAGGGGGAATTCAATTCTAATTTAGATCTAAAAGAAGTTAACATTCTTGAAGAAGAGGTTGTTATTAAAGAACAGCAAATTGTCTTTAATAAAAAAGAAGTGTTTGCTCAATTCATGTCCTATGCCGTCGGCTGTATGTTCGGCAGGTATTCTTTAGATAAAGAAGGAGTCATTTTAGCTAATAAAGGAGAATCACTTCGCGACTTCCTCGAAAAAATTCAAAACTCGAATTCTGTATCACTAAACCTTTCTGATCTTACGTTTGTTCCCGATGAGGATAATATTATTCCTGTCTTGGAGGATGAATGGTTTGAAGATGATATTGTCGGGCGATTCTTTGAATTTCTCAAAGTTTCTTTCGGTAAGGCAAATTTCGACAAAAATCTCGCTTTTGTAGAAGAATGTATTGGTAAAGATGTACGGAAATATTTTGTCAAAGAATTTTATAAAGATCACCTCAAACGCTATAAAAAGCGACCTATCTACTGGATGTTTTCTTCTCCTAAAGGTTCCTTCAATGTATTAATTTATATGCAACGCTACACGCCAGATACACTTAACAACATCCTTAATGGGTATCTATTGGAGTACAAGGAGAAGATTAAGGCTCGTATTGAGCACCTGGATCACATTATAGAAACCGGCAGCTCCACAGAACAGACAAAAGCAGGAAAAGAGAAAGATAGGCTCAAGAAAATCATTCTTGAGCTCCAGGACTACGAGCGGGAAATTTTATACCCTTTGGCCACGGAACGTATCTCCATAGACCTGGATGACGGGGTGCTGGTTAATTACAATAAATTTGGACGGGCAATTCAAGAAGTGAAAGATTTGAGTGATAAAAAAGCGAAGAAGAAGGTGCGGAGATTTGATTGGATAGACACTACGCAAATCATCTAATTTGAAGTTAAAATGGCATTAGAAATTCGACACAACAAGGCTGAGAACTCCCACGAAAATGTTCAATTTGGACGTATTGCAAATTACTGGCAGCAGTACTTTGAATATAAAGAGTGGGATGGTCTGTTAATAGGAAATCCAGAACATGTTGAGGAAGAATTTAGCCAATTTAGAGCTGATGCCATTTTATTATATGAAGGAGGTTTACTTATTCTTGATCTTAAAGATTACAGTGGAGAACTTATATTGCCGGAACCTCCCAAAGATTTTGCAAAAGATAAATGGTTTTGTAAAGTAGATGAAGGTGAAAATGTTATCACTGTAGACGGTGGCAGTTTTGCTAATCCCTTTATGCAGTTAGGTGCTTATCGATATGTGATGAAGAATATTATAAGAGCCAATGATATTCTGAAATCAAATTTGAAGGGTAATCGAGTTGGTTCCGTAAACCTTTTTTCTGGTCCTATTACCCAAAATAGCGGAATCCCCGGAAAGTTTAATCGAGCATACTTCATTTTCGATGAGGATCATTTAAAGGATCTCGTAAGAATTTATAATAGCGACAACACATATTCTGCAGAAGTTGCACAAGCCTTCAAAAAGATCTTTCCTGCGCCTGAGTGGGAAGATGATTTTGAAACTACGGTGCAGGAAAAGGAACCTGAACGGGTTTATGAAATCGGAGAAGATCTTGATTCTCACTTAAAAACATTTTTAGAAAAAGAAGGTCCCGGAATTTTGGTCCTGGAATCAATGGATACTGCAAAAAGAGATGAATGGGTGGAATATCTTTTTTCTCTTGCAGGAAACGGTGATATTCCGCAAAGGGATATTTGGACGCACTCTTCCAGGATTAGGCGGAAAATTGCTAAACGATCCCGTATTAATCCAGACAGCCTCTACACGACCATCTATGGTGGGAACCGCAAAATAGAGGAGAAGGAAGATATAGAAGAGAATGAAAACGAAAATGTTGAAGGTCGGGAGATAGTTCCTTTAAGGTCAGATGATTTTTTGGATGAAAAAGGTCTTGTAATTCTTCATGAGGCTCACCTGGTGACCCGCAGCCTTAATCAAAGTGATCTCCTGCGTTTTGGATCGGGCAGGTTATTGGAAGATTTGATTGGGTTTTTAAGACTTGAAGACACCAGCCGTAAACTTATTTGTGTCGGTGATCCATTTTCCTTGTCTTATGGAAAAGAAGAAGAATCTGCTCTGGCTTTGGAAAACCTGGCAGAATTATTTGAAGGTCATATTGCTCATTATAGGGCACCATTTCAAACAATCAATGATTCAGTAAAAGAAGTTCGAACACAACTGGCTAAAGCGATTGATGTAGATCTTTTCAATTCCTTAAAAATAAATTTTGATACTGATCACCTTATAAAAAACGATAAGGCAGGTACTCTCGAGTTACTAAAAGATTGGTTTGGAGAAACTTTGTCTGCAGAACCCGAGAATGCTATGTTGGTATTTTCTAACAAAGATGCACATAAAATTAATCTTTGGGTGAAAGATAAGTTCCTGAAAAACACCAAAGATTTGGCTCAAGGCGATCTGTTGTTGATGAATAATAATGTATTCATACCCGATGAAACAGGGTTGGGAGTGCCAAGAAATCTAAGCAATGGAATGTATTTACTGGTCAGGGAGGTTTTAGAAAGAAAAACTATCCCTATCAGTAGTAATAATCTGCCACAGCAGGTAAACCTGGAATACATTAAAATTCAGGTACAATGTTTAAGCCTGGAAGGTGAACCTCTGGTGGAAATCTGGTTATTAAACAATTATTTTAGTGGTGATGACAAGCTTTCAAGGGAGGAAGAAATAGCCTTACGCATCTTATTGGGTATAAAGATGAAAGAGTACAAACATCAATATCCTTTTGACACTTCAGAGGAGAAGAAACTGTTGCTTCAAGATACCTCTTACGGTGAGTTATTAGCAGAAATAAATGATTTTCGAAGTAGGCTCTCGAAAGGTGAAAAAGTAAAAACAAAATTAGACGAGACAGAACGTAAGCTTAGAAAACTGGAGAGAAAATATGTCAGACAATATAATCAGGGGCTAACATTTAAGGTTTCAAAAGAAGATCCTATTCTAAATGCAGTTCAGGTTAAGTATGGCTGGTGTATTACTGTTCACAAGGCTGTAGGCACCCAGTTCTCAAACATCTGTATCAATGCTTCACAGGGTAAGGAGAATGGTTATACTAATGCTGCTTATTATAGATGGTTATATACCGGTATTTCTACTGCTCTCTCTAAGGTCTTCGTTTTAAATCCTGTAGAAATTGACCCACTTAAAGATTGTCAATTCTTTGATGTTGACGAGATATCTACAACAGGATACGGATCTTCCAAAAAATCAAAAATCACCTATAATTTTATAGAGGCAGAATTATCTTCGTGGTTAAAGGATCTTATAATTCCTAATCTGTCTCCAAACGTTAAGGCTGCCATCTTTCATTTTTCTGAAAAATTAAATCAGGTAGGAATTGTACTTGAAGAAACTATACCGGCAGGAGAATATCTAACAAAAGCTCGTTTTTCACTACCCGAATTAAATGCTCCTGATCTCATTATGCTCTTTGATAATAACGGGAAGGGAGAATTGAGTTCTATACGGGTTGAAAGAAATGGTGAGCAATATCTTTCAGCAATTGAGGAGGGAATAGAATATGTAAAGGCACAGGCAGTTCTACAGGATGACCCGGGAGAAAAAATCCCGGAGGATTTCAGATCATCTTTTTATAATCAATGGATGGAGAAAAGTGCATCTACAGGAGGTAATCTTCAATTGATCTCTACACATACCTATGATGATATTTTTGTTTTTTCACAAGGAGACGATAGGGTGAAGTTCAAGGTGACATTTGGCAAGAGTGGCTTCTTTTCATCTTTTCGTGTTTTGAAAAAATCGAATCCTTTATTAAGTAAAGAAGTATTTAACCTGCTCTTCAATGACTAAAAGGGAAAAGCAAATACAGGCAGAGAAATTTTTAAAGGAAGGTGCCACAAAGGATGCATTTGCAGTATGTCAGCAATTATGGGAGGAATATCCTCAAGGTGCCCCGGATAATTTCAATTTATATGATGGGATTCTTACAGTAAAATCAACAAAAAATAATTACGAAGCCGATTTTGATTTTGTTTATAAAGTATCCGATATGTACAAGGAGAATGAACAGATCAGAAATTTTTTTAGCTGGTATGTTTTCTTTAAATGTATAAAGGGGGCAACAGGACAGGAAATTATTCAGCGGGAGAATATTATCCTGAAGCTTCTACGAACAGTCCCACAGAAGAAAATGACTGAACAGACCCAATATCCTTGCCCTGTCACTATTTCCATTTTAAATTTAGTTAAAGCACATTCCAAGGGCCTTTTTAATTCGGGTAAGGTAAACGAGTGGCTTGATCAACTCAATCCTTCTTTCCTTTCCAGAAAAGTAAATATCATTCCCAATACAGAGAAAGGAGACAAGGAAGATTCTTCAGATCTCGAGAAATATTATGGATATAAAACAAAGGCCTTATTAAAGCTCGAGCGATATCAGGAATGTATGGAGCTTTGTTCTCAAGCCTTGGAGGATCTTAAATCCTTCCATTATGATAATTCGCTATGGTTCAGAATGAGGATTGCCTTGTGCCAGGAAAAACTCGGCAATCTGGAAGAAAGCCAAAATTTATTCCAGGAGTTACTTTCTACTAAAGCTGGAAGTGATAAATGGTTTTTATATTCAGACGTTGCTGAAATACATTTTGAGCAAGAGAATTTTGAAAAGGCCTGGAAATATGCAGTAGATGCTGCTTTTTATGGATTTGACCTGGATAAAATGAACAATTTATTTTACCTGCAGGCAAAGATCCTATTTAAGCTGGGAAGGGTAGAGGAAGGAAAAATTTTAGCGCAACTTATTGCTGCAGTATTAAAAAAAGAAGGATATAAGGTAAAACAAGATTATGCTAAATTATTCTCTTTTTATCAGATCAATCTCGAAGAGGCTCTTGAATTAAAAGAAGTTCATAGAAAGGCTAAAAAATTCTGGATAGAAGAACGCTATTCTGGAAAAGCATTAGGAAAAGGTTGTATTATTTCTATAGATAGGAGGGGAAGAGGCGGAAAAATAAGATCGGAGAGTGGTCACACTCATGATTTTCATAAAAGATATTTTCAAAAGCCTCAGAGGACCTTAGAGGGCTTGAAGGATGCAGAAGTTTCTTTTGTTTTAATGGATTCTTACAATGGCAAAAGTATGGCAGAGAATATTACTATCCTTGCAAAGAAGGAACATTCTCCTAACGAAATGGTAGGTAAAAAATTTAACGGCTCGGTCAAGAATGTGGCCGAATTTGGGGTCTTTGTAAAAATCAGAGGATTGGAAGATGGTCTAATCCATAAGTCTAAATTGCCACAAAACTTGAAAGGTAATTTTCACGAAAAATTTATACCCAATCAGGAGATAAAAGTGGAAGTTGTTGATGTTACTGAAAAGGGCCTTCGTTTAAAATTGGCCGAATAAGAAACAATAGAAAAAACTGAATAAATGAATAAAATCGAAGGAGCCTTACAAAAACGGTTTCAAGACCACCGGGTTATCTTTTGGTATGACGGTAAAAAAGAGTTTCTGGAGAATTACCAGGAATTAGAAGTTGAGGGTGTTGAGAAGATTCAGGTTGAGGAAAATGAATTCGAGATTAAGTATAGAATATATCGAGAAAAACCACAGCAGAAGTTTCTATTGTATTTTCCCAAGGAAAAACCCAGGAATGAAGATAATTGGCTATTGGATGTGGAGCTGGCTCATCACGTCTTCCATACCGACAGGGAGGCAATGATCCTGCAGGAATTGGGACTGGGATATCATTTAAAGGAATTAATTGAAGAGCATCTGCAGTTTTTTACTTCCCAGGAACGAAAACAGAAGTTTAAAGATCAGGTAACACCAGATGATGAGCATCATGCTTTGCGCTGCAAGATGCTCGCTGTAGTTTTCAATACACCTACAACTAACCTGCTCAATTTCGTCCATTCATACGCAGAAGCAGTCGTAAATGAAAATCGAACATACGAGAAACAGCTTGAGAGGTATAATCTAAAAGATTTTTTCTGGTCTGAGGTTGCAAGAGTTTATAATTACCAAGCTGAGAATCCGTCAATTTATGATTTTCTTTTAGATGTTTTCGACCAGAATTCAGCTGTGGGATCCAAGCTTAAGCTGAGTCGGGAAAGCAGGTTAATTCTATCGACCTGGAAAGATACGCTTCCCTTCAGGAATTATTTTGCCCAGGTATCTGCTAAGATAGCAGCCGATTTAAGTATTGAAGACAAATTGCACGATGCCACTCTGGAAGAGGTGGTAGAGGAGGACCTTTTTGAGCTAACCGATAAAAAGGTTATTTATGAAATTAAAAATCTTCTCCTGCAAGATCAGATATCTGCTGAGAAGGTAGGTAAGTATATCAAGCAGCGGGAGAATAAATTTTGGTTTGAGGAGCATAAAGGCCTTTACCTATGTCTTGACTACGCTGCCCAATTGATTTTACTTGCGAAAAAGTTTTCAACCAATAAACTAACCTCCTTTAACGAGGAAGTAAGGAATTATACTGGAAATGCTTATGAAGTGGATCAGACCTATAGAAAATTCCTGTGGAATTTTAGACAGGCGAAGCATAATAGTGTTTTGTCTGATCTTGCCCAACGAATAGAGAAAATATATTCAAATGACTGGCTTTTGCCTTATAATAACCAATGGCAGAAGCTAATTAATGGTATGGACCAGTGGCCTGTAAAAGGTCCGGGAGCACAGAGAGGTTTCTTTAATCATCACGTCAAACCATTACTTGATAAAAAGCAGAGGGTGTTTGTAATTATTTCAGACGCCTTGCGCTATGAATGTGGTGCAGAGCTACATGAGATGTTAAAAGCTGAAAATAGGTTCGATTCAATTTTAAATGATTTAACAGCCAGTCTTCCCTCTTATACTCAGTTGGGTATGGCTTCTTTACTTCCGCACGACAAGATCGAAATAAAAAACGAGTCTGATGGAGTAATTGTAGATGGTATTCCAGCTGCTGGATTGCCCGGCCGGACAAAAATTCTTGTAGCTAATTCCGGAGTTAGGGCAACAGCCATATTAGCCCCAGACCTTATGAAAATGAATTCGATGGTAGAAGGGAGAGAATTTGCCAAACAGCATGACCTTATTTATATCTACCACAACAGGATTGATGATACGGGAGACACTACAACAAGCGAAGACAAAGTTTTTGAAGCAGTTGATGATGAATTGAATTACCTGATGGATCTCATTAAGAAGATCGCAGCTCTTAACGGTCATAATATATTGATTACTGCAGATCACGGATTTATTTACCAAAACCTGGCTTTGGAGGAAAGTGATTTCAGTATTTCCCAGCATAGTGGAGACATCTGGAAGGAAAACAGAAGGTTTGTAATTGGAAAAAATCTGCAGGGGGATTCTGCAACTAAAGCATTTAAGGCTTCAGATCTCGGACTCGGGAATGAAGAGGTAGAAATTCTTATTCCGAAATCCATCAACAGGCTACGCGTTAGAGGGGCAGGTTCTCGCTTTATCCACGGTGGTGCTTCACCTCAGGAGATTATACTTCCGTTACTGAAGGTTTCAAGAAAACGTCAGGATACGGTTTCCCAGGTGGAAATTGATATCATAAAATCGACAGATAGAATTACCACTAATATCCTCCCTGTATCTTTTATTCAGGCTGAACTGGTCTCAGAAAATATCTTGCCCAGAACCATCAGGACCGGTCTATACGCTGAAGACGGCGAGTTGTTGAGCGACCTCTTTAAATATACTTTTGATTCAGAGGAAGGAAGCGAACGGCAGCGTGAGGTCAAACATAAGTTCCAGTTGAGCAAGAAAGCAAGTACTTCTTACAAGAACCAAAGGGTAAAACTTATTCTTGAAGAGCCGGTTGAAAACACGAATAAATGGAAACAGTACAAAGAGTTCTACTATACTTTGAATATTACATTTTCTAATGATTTTGACTAAGATTTTGAGGAATGAAAGAATTGGATGAAAAACTAAATAGAAGTTTCGCTGGAAAGGTGGTAAGAAAGGATCTCACCAAACTGGTGAAAGGTAATGCCATTGTTCCTACCTATGTTC
>CAMPJM010000016.1 GCA_946886805.1 uncultured Flammeovirgaceae bacterium
GGGTTGCAAGCCAAGGAATTTAACAGTGGTTCCTATAGGTCAAAAAATGGGCTCATGTATTTTGCAGGAAATAATGGATTTAACGTTTTTCATCCCGATAGCATACTAAACAGTGACCATACGCCTCCTATTTACCTTACCAGCTTTGAAATTTCAAACAGAAAAGCTGCTTTAGGAGAGAAAAACTCTCCTACACAACAAGCTATTGCTGACATCGAAAAGGTGGAATTAACCTATTTACAATCAGACTTCTCGTTTGAGTTTGCTTCCCTGAATTTTGCCTCACCTGCTGAAGTGCAATATGCTTATATGTTAAAAGGTTTTGATAAAGATTGGAATTATGTGGGGAATAAAAGAACGGCTACTTATACCAATATTGAGCCTGGCAAATATGAATTTTTAGTAAAATCTACAAATGCAGATGGTGTTTGGAAAAACGATGGTTTGTCCGTACTAATAAATATTGCATCACCTTATTGGCAGACCTGGTGGTTTAAAGCGGGAGCTTCCTTACTCGGCATCTTTGCTTTGTATGGCTTTATTAATTTTAGAACAAAAAAGATCGCCAAGCAAAAAAGGAAATTAGAAAACATCGTGGTTGCCCGAACGATGGAAGTTGTGAAGCAAAAAGAAAAGCTTGAGCAACATTCAAAAGAATTGTCCACTATAAATAAGGAGCTGAAAAAACGAAAGAAAGAAATTCAAGCTGGTAGAGAACGAGCAGAAGAGGCTCGCAAAGAAGCTGAAAAAGCAAACCAAGCCAAAAGTGCATTCTTGGCTACTATGAGTCATGAAATTCGCACCCCTATGAATGGTGTAATTGGGATGACCGCTCTTTTAACAGAAACCTCGCTAACAGAAGAGCAGAGAATGTACGCAGAAACGATCAAAAACAGTGGAGAAAGCTTGCTTACCGTAATCAATGACATACTCGACTTCTCGAAGATTGAATCGGGTATGATAGAATTAGAAGAAAGTGAATTTGATCTTAGACAATGTATTGAAGAAATTCTGGACCTCTTTGCCGGCAAAGCAACTAATCAAGGGCTAGACCTTATCTACCAAATTGATCAGATGGTTCCGGCTTTTATTATTGGAGACCAGCACAGGCTAAGGCAGGTGCTAATTAATTTAATTGGCAATGCCCTGAAGTTTACTAAAGAAGGGGAAGTATTTCTCGATGTCAGCGTCAAAGAATTTAAAGAGGAGGCATTAGAAGTTCTTTTTTCTGTGAAAGACACAGGAATAGGCATCCCTCAGGATAAAATTGATAAATTATTCAAATCATTTTCCCAGGTAGATTCTTCGACCACAAGAAAATATGGGGGTACAGGCCTTGGTCTTGTGATCAGCCAGCGATTAGTAGAACTGATGGGAGGAACCATAGAAGTGGAGAGCGAAATAAAAAAGGGTGCTACATTTAAATTTGCTATTTCAAGCAGAATTGGCAAAAAAGTTCCGACTCGTAGCGAAAGCTGTTGCTTCAAAGGTATTGAAGGGATGAAAGTCCTTATTGTTGATGATAACCATACAAACTTAACCATCCTGCAAAAACAGCTTGAAATTTGGAAGTTAATACCTACGCTAACATCTTCCGGGCTCGAGGCCTTGGACCAACTGGTTCAAACTCAGGAATACGATTTCATTATTAGTGATATGCAAATGCCTGAAATGGATGGTATTACATTGGCAACAAAAATCAAAGAGAACTACCCTCATATACCGATCTTCCTATTGAGCTCAATTGGAGATGAAAGCAGTAAACAATACAAAGACCTTTTCATTTCTGTACTCGCAAAGCCGGTAAAACCGTCACTCCTTTGTAAAGTTATCAAAGCACATTTTAATACCCAGGATGTGGAAAAACCCGCATTAAATACTTACAAAACGCTTACTCATGACTTTGCAGACCTGCACCCGCTAAAGATTTTAGTAGCGGAAGATAACTTCGTTAATCAAAAATTGATAAGAATTATCCTGGAAAAATTAGGATATCTACCTCAAATTGTTGCAAATGGAATAGAAGCCGTCCACGAAATCAACACGGGTACCTTTGACCTAATTCTCATGGATATTCAAATGCCTGACATGGATGGATATGAAGCAACAAGGCAAATACGATTATTAGATATACAGCAGCCCATTATTATAGCTATGACAGCTAACGCCTTACAGGAAGATGAGCAGGCATCTAAAAATGTGGGCATGGATAATTACATAAGCAAACCATTTAAAACAGAAATACTAAAAGAAGCTTTAAAAGAGGCATCACTGGCAGTTTCGACCAAAAATGGCAGGGCCTTAAAATAAATTAAAAAAATCAGTTTAGGGTTTTAAAGGCAACTCTTTCTTTTATCCCATAAATATCCTGAATGTAAGTTCACCGTTCAAAATTTATCCTTTAGGAATAAGAAAGGCTCTAATTTAGTACAAATTTTAGCTTTTGATGATTCGTCGCTTCTTAATTCTCATTATATTCATTTTCTCGAATTCTGTAGTTTACTCACAGGATTTATCCTTGAATTTTCGCCACCTTACTACGTCAGATGGCCTGTCTCAAAACAATGTTCATGCAATAATTCAGGATTATAAAGGCTTTATGTGGTTTGCTACCGAAGATGGGCTTAACAAATACGATGGGTATAAAATAACCAAGTACAAAAACATTCAATCGGATTCGACAAGCCTTACCAATAATTTTGTACTTTCTCTTTTTGAAGATAAACAAAAAAACCTGTGGATAGGAACCGGCGATGGGCTAAACTTATATAATAGAGAGACAGATAATTTCACCGTTTTCAAATCCAGTGAAACAGAACCATTAACGCTTAAGAGCGATTTAATTAGTGCGATTTATCAGGATAACAAGGGGGACATTTGGATTGGCACCCCCGAAGGACTATTTAAATATAATTATGAAAGTCAGAATTTTTCTCAATTTACCCATTCACCAGAAGACCCGCAGAGTTTAAGTGACGAAAGAATAGTATCAATTTTTGAAGATAAAAATCACAACTTTTGGATTGGAACCCGAAATGGTTTAAATCTATTGGACCGTACTACAGGAAAATGTAAAAGATTTTTTCACAGGGATAAAGAAAACAACATTTCTGATGAGAATCACATTAGCACAATAACAGAAGATAACAACGAAAATCTTTGGATTGGTACCTGGGGAGGAGGTTTAAAGTTGTTTAACAAAGAAAGTGAAACATTTACATCTTATGTCCACGATGAAAATGACCCACAAAGCATCGGTGGCAATACCGTGTATGATATTTTTATCGATAGTAAAAATAACTTTTGGGTAGGTGTTGAAAACGGGGGGCTTAACTTGTTTGATCCGGAAACCGGTAATTTTAATATTCATTACTCTAATAATATTGATGTAAACAGCATCAGCAATAATTCAGTAGATTGTATCTATGAAGACAAGAGCGGTACGCTTTGGGTTGGTGTGCATCGCGGTGGCGTAAATTATTACAGTCCAAAAGAAGAAAAGTTTAAATCCTTTGTAACCAAACCCTTTGAGAATAGCATCAGCCACAACAATGTAAGGGCATTTTGTGAAGACGAAGAAGGAAATATATGGATTGGCACAGACGGTGGCGGTTTAAATATGTTTAACCGCAAAACTAAGACCTTCACCGTTCACAGGAATGATAAACACGACACCAAAAGCTTGAGTAACGATGTTGTGCTTTCCATATTAGAAGATAGTGAGGGGATTTTATGGATAGGCACCTATGGAAGTGGATTAAATAGATTTGATAGAAAAAAAGGCACCTTTAAAAGGTATGTTCATGATCCTGATGACCCTAAAAGCCTTGGGAGCAATACTATCTGGAGCATAATTGAGGATGATGATGGAAATCTTTTGATTGCTACCAGGGGGGATGGATTAAATTTATTCAACAAAAAAACGAACGATTTTATAAGTTATAAATGTGATTCGGAGGGAAGTGATAAGATCAGCAGTTGCTGGACAACACACTTGCTACAAGATAGCAGGCAAAATATATGGATAGCGACCACATGGGGCTTGAGCTTGTTTGATCCTGAGACCCAATCTTCCACACACTTCTATCCCAACGAAAAACGCAAGGGAAGCATTAGTGGTGATGATGTCTTTATTGTTTTTGAAGATAGTAAAAATAATATTTGGGTGAGTACCAATAAAGGCTTGAACCTCTTTGATTATGAAACCCAAACTTTTGAAGTCTTTAAAGAATCGGATGGTTTACCCAATAACAGAGTTGTCAGCATCACAGAGGATGGCAGGGGAAACTTATGGCTAGGGACCTTTCTGGGCTTATCAAAGTTCAACCCCGAAACAATAAAATTTAAAAACTATACGCTTGCTGATGGGCTACAGGGAAATGAATTCACCCAAAATGCCTCATTAAAAACGAGGGATGGCTATATGTTTTTTGGAGGAATGGAAGGCTTTAATATGTTCCACCCAGATAGCGTTAAAAAAGACAACGATTTCTTACCCCCGGTTTATATTACTAATTTTCAAATTTTTAATAAGAACATTGATTTGGGAAAAAATATTTCTGAGATCAAAGAAATTGTTCTTGCTCCTAATGAGTCAGTATTTACTTTGGAATTTGCCGCATTAAACTTTATAAACAGCGAACGGAATCAGTATGCTTACAAACTGGTAGGATTTGACAAGGACTGGAATTTTGTAGGGAACAAGAGAACTGCCACTTATACTAACCTTGATCCTGGTAAATATACTTTTAGAGTAAAGGGTTCTAATAATGACGGCATATGGAGCGATAAGGAAGAGTCTATAGACCTTGTAATCACTCCGCCATATTGGAAAACCTGGTGGTTCAGGATGTTAATTGCTTTGTCTTTCATTGGAACAAGTTTCGCAGTGTATTCAATCAGGTTAAATCGCATAAATAACCAAAAGCAGCGTCTGGAAAAAGAAGTGCAGGAACGGACGTCGGAGGTGCTTTCACAGGCAGAAAGGTTGAAAGTTATTAACGGCGAGCTCGAAGATCAAAAGAAAAAAATAATTGTAGAGAGGGAGGATGCGAATAGTGCGAGGAAAGAAGCAGAAAAAGCAAACATGGCTAAAAGTGCATTTTTAGCTACAATGAGCCATGAAATCAGAACTCCTATGAATGGGGTGATTGGAATGACCAGCCTATTGTCGGAGACTTCCTTAACATCAGAACAAAAACAATACACTGAAACAATAAAAATCAGTGGGGAAAGCCTTTTAACTATTATAAATGACATACTCGATTTTTCAAAAATAGAATCAGGAATGATTGAGCTTGACATCCAGGATTTTGATCTCCGCCAGTGTATTGAGGAAGTAATGGATATACTTGCTGATAAAGCCGCTCATCAGGGGATAGATTTGATTTACCTATTGGATCCCAGGATTCCAATCTTTATAGAAGGAGATAGCCATCGGTTAAAGCAGATTCTCATAAACCTAGTTGGAAACGCTTTAAAATTCACCAAACAGGGGGAAGTATTTCTAAGTGTAGAGCTAGATAATATCCAGGATGAAAAGCTGGCCATTTCTTTTAAAGTGAGAGATTCTGGTATCGGGATTCCACAGGATAAGCTTCCTCGTTTGTTCAAATCATTTTCTCAGGTTGACTCATCAACGACACGAAAATATGGAGGAACTGGTCTAGGTTTGGTAATCAGCCAACGATTGGTGGAACTGATGGGAGGAGATATTGCAGTCAAAAGTATAGAAGGAACAGGCACTACATTTAGCTTTTTAATTTCAAGTAGAGCAAGCAAAAAAGTTGTTCAGAAACATGTCAACAATGGCACTATTGATCTCAAAGGCAAAAGGGTGCTTATAGTAGACGATAATGCCACAAACCTTACAATTTTACAAGCTCAAACAAAACTTTGGCATTTGCTGCCCACCATTGCATCATCGGGAAAGGATGCGCTGGATATTTTGTCTCTGAACAGTAATTTCGATCTGATTATAACAGATATGCAAATGCCAGAGATGGACGGATTTGAACTTGCCAATGCCATAAAAGAAAAAGGACACACTTTGCCAATAATACTTTTAAGCTCCATTGGTGATTATCATATTAAAGAATACAAGAAAACTTTTGCCTCTGTCTTATCAAAGCCCGTTAAGCCGCTCCAGCTATTGAGCCTCATTCAAAATCAGTTCAGAGGAAAGAACTCATTGAAGCCGATTGCCAGGGAAGAAAAATTGCTCAACGCGGATTTTGCCGAGGAGTATCCGCTCAAAATTTTAGTCGCCGAAGATAACCTTGTCAATCAAAAACTCGCAAGACTGCTTCTGACCAAATTAGGATATGAGCCTGATCTTGCTTTAAATGGTGCTGAGGCTCTAAAAATGCAACTGGATCGATCTTACGATGTTATCTTGATGGACGTTCAAATGCCAGAAATGGATGGTTTGGAAGCCACTAAAAAGATCAGGGAGTTAAAAAAACCACAACCAGTAATAATAGCGATGACGGCCAACGCTATGACGGAAGACAAAGAAGTTTGTATCGCAGCAGGCATGGATAATTATATAAGCAAACCATTCAAAACGGAAACTTTGAAAGAGTCTTTAAAAGAAGCATCACTGACAATTTCAACGAAAAATGGCAGGACTTAAAATAACTTTTAAAAAATTAGTTGAAAGCAATTAACTCAAAGCAACCATATTCTTCATTTTCTAAGAAGCCAGCAATCTCCTTGTCATATTGCAAAAGTATGGTCAAAATCTCCGACGTCTTAATATTTCCAGCTCTAATCCAGATGATTTTTGGCGGAAATCCAAACAAGGAATTTAAATCATTAAAATCAGCATCTTGAGTGACTATGGTGAAATTATTTTGCCTTGCAAATTCCCAAATCGGTCGGGAGTATTCATCAATTTCTCCTTTTTTACATGACTGGATTCTCTGAATTGATCAGGTAATTGCTTACTATCCGATAGGATATGTTTTGATCAAAGAGAAACTTCATCATCCTGCAATCCGGTAAATTCTATTTTCCCTGTCAGCAACATAGCTCAAAGTAGCATAAATATCGTTCTCCTCTAATTCCTCAAAATCTTCAAGTATTTCTTTTATTGTCATTCCTGCAGCAAGCCACCCGAGAATATCACCCACTGTTATCCTCATTCCGCGAATACAGGGCTTTCCACCCCTTTTACCGGGTTCTATTGTTATTATGTTTTTATAATCCACCATGAGATATTTTTAGTTAATGTTGATCCGTCCGCAAAGCCGCTTTTTTTACTAAAATACGAATTTTTGTTGAATGTAGTTCGCTCCTCTTATTAGCCTTATTGCTCTCAGACATTTTGATAGGTTGGTTAGTATCTTCACGAATCACTTAAAAGTTTGGTGCGTGACGACACAAACCAAAGCTCGGGAAATTCTCCGGCAGCCGAAACCTTCTCCTTGGTCTGTAAAGAGTTTACTGCTGCTTTATCCATGGTTGTGTGGCACACCGACCATCTACTGCATAAAAAAACGTTATGTATACCTTTGATTGGACACCCCATCCATGGCCATGCCCTCACAGAAATTTTTTAGTATCAAGTTGCCTACGCAATTTGGTGGGGATGGATTAGGTCGGCTCTTTGGTAACCCTTGATCTAATTGCTTCTGCTACAAAGTTGTTTAGAGAAGTTTTGGCCTCCATGGCTAAAAGTGCTGCCTTTTGATGCAAAGTAGCTGATATTCTAACATTAAAACTCCCTTTAAATGGCTTTTCTGGCGTTTTCCCTTCAACCTTACAATCGGCTAAATAAGTGTCTATAGCATTCCTAAAATCTTGTTCAAGAGACTTCCCTCTTTCTCCTTCATATGAGATAAGGCCTCTTATTCCCAGTACTTTCCCATAGAGTAAATCATCCTCCCGACTATACTCTATACTTCCCGTATAACCTTTGTATTCTAGATATTTCATAACGCTATTATTTCCTTTACTTGTCTCATTTGGTACTTTTTCATAATTCCACTTGGATGCGGCTTATGAAGCATAATTGGAACGCCTTCTTTGTTTTCGAATTTTACCCTCGAACCTGATGTCTTTCCTTTTTTTACTTCACCAAATCCAAAATACCCCAAAAGCTTAACCATCTCATCATAATGAAAATCAGATGGCATACTCAAAAATCTGTCAATTAGCTTCTCTTTCTTAGACACAACCCAAAGTAACTATATTTAGTTGCGTTTTGCAAATTGTTTTTCTTGCCCTAGCGGGTGAAACTGCTGCCGATAATAATAGCTTATTCGTTTGGAACAAAAAACAGTTAAATATTTTCACTGTTCTACTTTACAACATCATAATCATTAGTTTTGCAATCATATTTAATATCATGCATGACTAAACCTGAAAGATATAGAGCTTTTTTGGACTATTTCTCAGAAAACCAACCTGAAGCTCAGACCGAATTAAACTACAGTAAT
Organism: uncultured Flammeovirgaceae bacterium; assembly: GCA_946886805.1. The sequence goes on from CAMPJM010000016.1 coordinate 8,442, forward strand.
CCTTATGAGTTGCTAGTTGCAGTGATATTAAGTGCACAATGTACCGATAAGCGGATAAACCTGGTTACTCCCGCCATATTTCGTGATTTCCCCACACCGGCGCATCTCGCAGCCTCCAATTTTGATATATTATTCCCCTATATAAAAAGCGTTTCTTACCCAAATAATAAGACAAAACATCTTCTTGGGATGGGCCGAATGTTGGTGGAAGATTTTAATAGCGAAATCCCAGATTCGGTCGAAGATTTACAAAAATTGCCTGGTGTTGGGAGAAAAACAGCTAATGTGATTGCATCAGTGGTTTTTTCACGGCCTACAATGGCTGTTGACACTCATGTATTTAGAGTTTCTAAAAGACTCGGGCTCACTACAGCCTCTGCTAAAACGCCGTTAGAGGTGGAAAAACAATTAATTAAACACATACCCAAAACTTATGTGCCGAAAGCTCACCATTGGCTAATCCTCCACGGAAGGTATATCTGCGTCGCACGACGCCCAAAATGTGAAATTTGCCCTTTAACGTACTTTTGTAGATATTATGAGAAAAATCATAAAAATTTGCTTTAACAATGCCGCAGATTTAAATTAACTTTGTTGCCTGCTATTATTATTGAATATAATAGCCCCTTGTGTGAAACCATAGAACTCACACGACGGGTTACAATAATAAGCTCGTTAAGGTTTAGAAACGTATCGTTTAATAAAAACATCTTTATTGGGTGACTTAGTAAATCCCAGATTTGATAGATTTTAATTGGAACATGTTTTATTATCTTCGCTCTACCTTATTTTCCACTTAGGCCTTTTACGTGAAAATTCTTTATATCCATCAATATTTTAAAACCCCCGAAGAGGGCGGCTCAATCAGATCTTATTATTTGGCAAAAGGTTTGGTTGATAATAGTTATGAGGTTGAGATGATCACAACCCACAACAAAAAAGAATATACGGTCAAGGATGTTGATGGAATAAGGGTTCATTACCTTCCCGTGTTCTATGACAACTCCTTGGGCTTTTGGCAGAGAGTTTTGTCTTTTATAAATTTCATTTTTTTGGCTTGTAAGCTCATACCAAAGCTGGACCGCCCTGACATTTGTTATGCTATGTCTACCCCACTGACGGTAGGCTTGATTACACTTTGGGCAAAAAGAAAATTAAAGATCCCCTATTATTTTGAAATTGGAGATCTTTGGCCAGAGGCACCAATCCAAATGGGATTTATCAAAAATCCTATCGTAAAGTATTGTCTCTATGCCCTGGAGAGGAAGATCTATAACAGTGCTGACAAGATAATAGCCTTGTCCCCTGGAATCAGGGATAATATCGAATCTGTGGTTCCGAATAAAGATGTGTACATGATTCCAAATATGGCAGATTGTTCATTTTTTAATATGGAAAGCAAGGAAACCAGATTCGAAGAAATGTTTAATACAAAGGGAAAATTTGTAATCAGCTATATCGGGGCGGCTGGAAAAGCCAATCATTTGGAATATTTGTTAGCGGCTGCAGTTGCTTGTCAAACAAATGGAAGTCCTGTTGAGTTTCTTGTTGCTGCTTATGGATCAGAATTAGACAGGATCAAACGGATAGCGAAGGATAAAAAGATAAACAATGTAAATTTCCTGCCTTACCAAAATAAAAACAACCTCCGGAAAATTTTAAATGTTACGGATGCTATTTTTATTTCTTATGCTGATTTCCCAGTGTTACAAACAGGTAGTCCAAATAAATTTTTTGATGGTTTAGCATCCGGAAAAATAATTATCCTCAATACAAATGGATGGTTAAGAGAGATAACTGAGCTGAATAAATGTGGTTTTTATTATGACCCCAAAAACCCGGAGACATTTATAAAGAAGTTGTGTCCTTTCCTCAAAGATTCTAATATGCTATTTAGTTATCAAAAAAATGCTCGAAACGTTGCCGAACAATACTATTCAAAAGAGTTACAGATACAAAAGCTTCTGAAAGTATTCAACAACAGACATCTGATGACGTTCAAGGAAGAGCAGGCTTGTATTTTGACTGAGTAAATATTTTTTGTGCATCGTCAATCTCCATAAGCTGAGGTAATTTTAACTGGTCGTTTTCTTCCATAAAACGTTTTACAATTTCCCAACCAAGCCAAACGCCAATTCTTCCCGGTGCTTTATTACCAATCTCCAAAGTTTTTGGTCGTTCATCTATATATTTCTTTTTTATAAAATGGCTCTTTTCATATAAAAGCTGATTCTCTATAAAGTGTGCCCATACTACCTGTTGATTTTCATAAACATCTGAAAGCTCTTCAGAAGAATATCCTATTAACACCGAATCAGGAGTATCAGGTAATAATTGGTCGGCAAAATAATAAGATTTACCATAATATATCATGTCTGCCAACATTGTATTGTCCTTCGGATCCTGGTAATTATATTTTCTGCTCATTAATAAAATGCAGGAAGGGACTATGTACTCCTTTTCATAGCGGGTAAGGATATATTGAGGCAAGTCCAGAGGTCTGAAGGTAGCGTTTTTACCTAAATAAAAATCCAGTCCAATTATAATGATACTATCTGAGACAAATAAATCACGACCAAACCCGGTAATAATTGTTTGGATTGCGGGCGGTTCAAATTCAGGATAATAATATTTTAAATACCGAAACGCCTGGGCAAATTGGGCTTCGATTTCAGAAAAATCACTGAAGATTTCCTGGGCTTCATTGTACAGTGTGTCGATATGCGGATCCTGAATTAATTTGAAAAGTGAGTTGACCAAAATCGAATCGTGGGGGTATTGCTCAATTTGAAAGAAATGTCTTGAAAGTGCTGGGTTCGCTTTTAAAAATGTCTTTAAGTTTTCCTTATCTTTGATGGAAAACATTTCTTGTTCCAGGCGTTTTACTTCAACATCAATTTCTATATCACTTATATCTGGTCGATCTTCGGACACAAAATTGCATGAATAGAGTAACACAGATAAAAGAAAAATTGTAAAACGGCACATATTTTAGAAATGGATGGTCAAAGAATTTATTTTACTCCAAAATAACTATTATTATTCAATAGACGTAAAATATAGCTAATACTGATAAAAATACTTATTCCTTTAATAACTATCCAAATAAAAGAAAATTGTAACTACAATACAATATCAATAAAGTGAAGATTAATTATATGAAAAAAAAGATATTACTGTTTGCCATTTTTTTAGCGAGTTTTACCTACGTTTCCGCCCAAACAAAAATAGGCCTAAAAATTTCACCTTTGCTTTCGGTAAACCGTGCAGCTGTTGATGAGAATAATTTGAATATTGGCTCTGACGGGGCAGGTTTTAAAATGTCGGTAGGTCCTGTTGTAGATTTCTATCTAAAAGAAAATTACTATTTCAGTACCGGGCTGTTCTACACACCAAAGCGCGCTGGTATATCCATTAATGATAATGGCATAACCAAAGAAGAAGAATATAACCTCCAATATCTTCAGGTACCGGCAACCATAAAACTTTTTACAAATGAATTGGCTTTGGATAAAAGGCTCTACTTCCAATTAGGGGGTGTCACTGAAATTAAGATCCATGAAAAAAATGAGGGGGCAGATAATTATATCGAGAAATTCAGATTCTTTGATTTCTCTGTAATGGCAGGCTTCGGATTAGAGTATCGTATAGGCGTAAGTTCTACTATCTTTGGTGGGATTAGTTATACCAGAGGCCTTATTAATGCTGCTTCAAAGAGAAAAAATGATTATGACTTCTCAGTAAAAAATGATTTGGTGAGCTTAGATTTTGGAATAATGTTTTGATGGATTGGAAGCTATTTGGGAGATTCCAATATTTTTAAAGATTGAAGAAGTAGCTACAGCAGAATTTTCCCTTCATGATATTTGAAAATGTTCTCCCAAGAGTTCTCTCCAGAAAATTGCGTGATCCCAACCTTTCCGCTTGACCCGCTTTAAAAGCAAAAAAAAAGCCTTGAACAACAAATCATTCAAGGCTTTTTTAAAAATGTTTTCTTCTTAAGTCAATTCTATTTCAGCTCCCTGGCTGTTTAGAAATGTGTATTCTGTGATCCCCATAGAGGAATCCTGAATTATTTTTACCCACCTGTGGTAAGTGAATAACCATTGAACCCTTTTTGAGATAATCCCTTTGGTATAATAAGAATACAAGAACGGATGCAACACTATTGTCACATCTTTTTCATTTTGATTTGATAGAATAAACTCAAGGTTTTTCTCGATATTGTCTGAAACAAGAATGGATGCACTGATAGTACCCGTTCCATTACAGGTCGGACATTTCTCTTTAGTAACTATATTTAACTCAGGCCTCACCCTTTGTCGGGTAATCTGCATTAAGCCAAATTTCGTCAACGGAAGAACAGTAAATTTGGACCGGTCATCTTTCATTTCGTCCTTCATTATCTCGAATACCTTGCGCTTGTTTTCAGCCTTACGCATATCGATAAAATCGACTACTATGATTCCTCCCATATCCCTCAAACGTAACTGTCTTGCTACTTCCTTAGCAGCCTGTATGTTGACGTTTAAAGCGGTATTTTCCTGGTCATTCTCAGCATTTGATTTGTTGCCACTGTTAACATCGATAACATGCAATGCTTCAGTATGGTCAATTATCAAATAGCCGCCTCCCGGAATACTTACAGACTGGCCAAATAAAGATTTAAGCTGTCTTTCAATATTAAACTGTTCAAAGATTTTAGCCTTTCCGTTATAATATTTAAGGATCTTTTCTTTATCCGGGGCAATGGATTTAATGTAGGTTCGAACTTCCTCGAAAATTTCTTTATCATCGACAGTTATACTGTCAAAAGACTCGTTAAGCATATCGCGCAAAATGGAAGAAGCGCGACTCATCTCTCCAATTACCTTTTCTTTAGGCTTGGCCTGCTTTAGCTTCTGAACGCCATCTTCCCATATCTTTATTAAATTGCGAAGATCTTTGTCAAGTTCAGCAACTTCTTTGCCTGATGCGACTGTTCTAATAATTATACCAAAGTTTTCTGGTTTAATGGAAGATAACAATCGCATCAACCGTTTTCTCTCATCGTTATCAGTTATTTTTTTTGATATATTAACTGTATTAGAAAACGGTACTAAAATAATATATCTACCGGCTATAGATAACTCGCAGGATAATCGTGGACCCTTAGTTGAAATTGGTTCTTTTACAACCTGTACCAATATTTGGTGATTCTTAGATAAGACATTATTAATCTTACCCAGTTTATCTATATCTGGTTCAAGTTTAAACTTTGAAAGTTTATTTACCGCATCTTTATTATTAAGTGCTAATTTGGTAAACTTATTCAACGACCTGACCTGGGGACCCAGATCAAGATAGTGTAAAAAAGCATCTTTTTCATAACCTATGTCAATGAAAGCGGCATTTAGACCCTGCACAACTTTCTTCACTGTACCTAGATAAATATCGCCAACCGTAAATTGGCTTTCTCCTTCGTCATAATGAAATTCAACAAGGTTTTTTTCTTTTAAAAGGGCTATACGACATCCATTTTGAGTAGCATTAATTACTAATTCGTTACTCAATGATTTAGATTTAAAGTTAAAAATTAATTATACTTTAACTTCTTGGATGAAGTGAAAAATAAATAGTATAGCCTCTATGCTGTATTAAATAACAGAAACAGGCGTAAAAACGCCTGTTGATTACAGTATAGCTGCCTTACAGATTACTTTTTCTTATGTCTGTTTTTTCTTAGACGTTTTTTCCTTTTGTGAGTCGAGATCTTATGACGTTTTCTTTTTTTACCGCAAGGCATAATTTTTAAATTTTAATGATTGAAATATTATTTAATTTCTTCCAGATAACTATCCACCGTTGCTTGCACCTCCGGATCACTATCCAGTGTTTTTACTTTTTCAAATTGCTCTCTGGCCTTCTCAAGGTCACCTGATTCTTTATAGCTCAATCCCAAATAGAACTGACCCTGTAAATTTTCAGGATAAAGAGCCACTAATTTCTCAAACCTTCCAACAGCTTTGTCGTACTGGTTTGATTGAATAGACAAAATCCCCAAATTAAAGATCGCTCCCTCATGTTCAGGATTTTCATCTAAAATTTCTGTTAGCATAGAAATCCCCTGCATTGGGTTTGATGTAGCAATATAGGTCATGGCAATATTTGCCTTCATGTCCAATGCTGCATCACCACTTGTCAGTTCAATGGCTTTATTATAATTGCTTCGGGCTTTCTCTGCCAAATCCTGCGCTTTAGATTTGTCTACAGCAAAAGTAAAAGCTTCATAATAAGCATCTCCAGCTTTTCTATAAGTATTCAATGCAGGACTTCTTTCTGCAGCAATACCCAAATATTTAGCAGCACTGTCAAGCATATTATAGCTTTTAAATACAACTGCTAAAGAATCTGCAAAGATAACAATATTTTTATTATCATCACTATTATTGAAATTTTCTCTCAGGGATTTCACCAATTCCTGCCTGTCTGGCGGAATTTCTGCATTGTGGGACGCTTCAAGCGATGAGTTATTTTGGGGAGTAGTTGATTCAGCTGTTGCCTCTGGATTTTCAACCGCAGCGGGTTCATCGTTTTTTACAACAGCTTTAGGAAGAAAGAACAATCCTACAACTAATATTAATGCGCCTATTGATAAAATTATTTTTGACTTGGACATAGAAAAAGCTTAATCCGAAAAGTTTTGATAACGGATTAAGCTATAAAAAGTTCATTAATTTTCCGAAAGTTTTACTTTGTCGCTATTCTTAATTTTTTCAACAAATGTTTTTGAAGGCTTAAAGCTTGGAATAAAATGTTCATCTATTACAATTGCTGTATTTTTAGAGATGTTTCTAGCAATTTTTTTTGCTCTTTTCTTATTAACAAAGCTTCCAAAACCTCTTACGTAGATGTTTTCTCCATCTGCCATAGAAGTTTTTACCACATTAAAAAAGGCTTCGACCGTCACTTGTACGTCTGTCTTGTCAATGCCTGTTTTCTCTGAAATTTCCGATATTACCTCTGCTTTTGTCACTTGATATAGTTTTAATTAATAAACAAAATTGCTTTCTAAATTTTTAATCATGACCTATTAACACTAGCTTTCAACGCATTTATATGTTTAAACTCGTTTTTAAGACTAAAATTGCATGCTAAAATTATTTAAACCTTTATAGAACTCTATAGATCACAAAGTTACAGGCATTAAACCTAATTTAAAATTGAAATAATTGAAAAATAGGGCATGTGTTATTATTAAAATTATTAGGAATTTTTCTTACTAAATTGATACAAAACGAAAAGCATTTTGCTGAATTATTATTGGATTGGTATGGCAGAAATAAAAGAGAACTGCCTTGGCGTAATACAACAAATCCGTATATAATATGGCTTTCCGAGATTATTTTGCAACAAACGAGGATAAATCAGGGGCTACCATATTTTAATAAATTCCTGGAAAAATATCCCAATGTTGAGAAGTTGGCTTCTGCTGATGAGCAATCGGTTTTAAGGCTTTGGCAGGGCTTGGGATATTATTCCAGAGCGAAAAACTTACATGCCTGTGCAAAAGTTATTGCATCGGATTATCAGGGATCGTTTCCGGATAATTATAATGATTTATTGTCTCTTAAAGGTGTCGGTAAGTATACCGCTGCGGCGATTGCCTCATTTGCTTTCGATGAAAAAGTAGCGGTAGTAGATGGCAATGTTTTCAGGGTATTATCCAGGGTGTTCGGAATGGATCAGGACATATCATCCCCTCAGGGGCAAAATGCATTTAGACAACTCGCAGAAACACTGCTGCCAGAAAAAGAAGTTGCAGACTACAACCAGGCTATCATGGAATTTGGAGCGCTCCATTGCACCCCGGCAAACCCAGATTGTGAGAGCTGCGTGTTTAATGGTTTTTGCTTTGCATATAAGCATCAACTTCAGAACAGCTTGCCGGTAAAAATCAAAAAGGTAAAAGTCAAGAGCAGGTATTTGAACTATTTTGTAATTCGATACGATAATAGGTTATTGATGAAGAAAAGAAATTTTAAAGATATTTGGAATGGTCTCTATGATTTTTATCTGGTCGAGTCAGAAAAGGCAGTGGATATTGAACAAATTGAGGATGAACTAATAACTTCCTTAAAGCTCCATAACGCAAAAATTGAAAACGTGTCCCGGCCTTATAAACATATTTTAACCCACCAAAAACTTTATTCTGCCTTTTATTTGATAGATATGCCCGAAAGTTCTTTTACGACAGGGCTAATAAACGCGCTTATAAATAAGGATGATTATTCTTTCTATACAATTGAGGAGGTAATAAATTTACCAAAACCCATTTTAATCAATAAATATTTGTCAGAAAACATTTTTTTTGACTAATTTTAAAAACATTAACTAATTTCATACTTAAAAAAAGAAAAGCTATGGCCGGAGTAAACAAGGTTATATTAGTCGGTAATTTAGGAAAAGATCCTGAAGTAAGGCACCTCGAAAGCGGGCGTGCAGTAGCGAATTTTACATTAGCTACAGGTGAAGTCTATAAAAACAAAAATGGCGAAAAGGTCACCCATACAGAATGGCATAATATTGTTATGTGGTCACCTCTTGCTGAAATTGCCGAAAAATACCTCCGCAAAGGGAGATCGGTGTATTTGGAAGGGAAATTACAAACCCGAACCTATGATGACAAAGACGGAAACAGGAAATATATGACTGAGATAGTAGTTCAGAACCTAAATATGTTAGGCTCAAAAAATGATGGGGATACTGACTCTAATTCTAACGATTATTCGAAAAATAATTCGGCCGATGAAGGGGTTCCTGCGTACAATGAGGAAACGGATGATCTACCGTTTTAGATGTGTCACTAATTAATTGATTTTGGAAGCCCCCACAGAAGACCCTTACCCTATTTTTATACTATTGACGGCATTTTTTGACTCTCCAGTGCTCTTTTATTCTGTCAATAGTATAATTCTTGTCATTTTATTATTTCTATCTGCAATGATATCAGGGTCCGAAGTGGGATTCTTTTCCCTTTCAGACGAAGAAATCGCCCGGAGTAAAACCAGCAATTCCCGCACAGACCAGTTTATCGTTAAACTTCTTGATCAACCAAAAAGATTACTTGCAACGATCTTAATCCTCAATAATCTCGTAAATGTTGGTTTTGTAACCTTGTCCACCTTTCTGTCCTGGGAAATTATGGGCTCAAAAACAACAGAAGGAATTGTAGTGGCCAGCCTCACCGCAATAGTAACTTTCAGCATATTGTTTTTTGGGGAAATTATTCCAAAAAATTATGCCACTCAAAATCCAAAAAGTTTTATCCGCAAAACGGCTATCCCTCTCAGCTTTTTTAGCAGTTTCTTCAGGCCATTGTCGTGGTTGCTAATGTCCATTAGTAATGTTATTGAAAAAAGAATGGAGAAAAGAGGCTATGAGATTTCGCTTGACGGGTTAAATCATGCGCTTGAACTAACCGGTACGGAAACCACTATGGAAGAAAAAGATTTGTTGAAAGGCATTGTTAATTTCGGGACTATCTCCGTTAAACAAGTTATGCAATCCAGAATGGATATTATGGCTGTGGATATCGAAACGAACTTTCATGAACTGATGGACAAGGTAAATAAAAGTGGTTATTCAAGAATTCCAGCATATAATGAAACGGTTGATAAAATTGAAGGAGTCTTGTACATTAAAGACCTATTGCCCTATATAGAAGGAAATGAAGAATTTAGGTGGCAAAGCCTACTCCGACCGGGATTTTTTATTCCTGAAAGCAAGAAAATTGATTCCTTGCTCAAAGATTTTCAGGAGAAACGTGTTCATATGGCCATTGTAGTAGACGAATATGGTGGAACCTCAGGACTTATTACACTTGAGGACATTATTGAAGAAATAGTTGGGGAGATTAATGATGAGTTTGACGATGAAGATGTTGCCTACAATAAATTAGACGATCACACCTATATTTTTGAAGGAAAAACATCTTTAAATGATTTTTGCAAAATTTTAGGGGAAGATCCTGATATTTTTGACGAAGTAAAAGGTGAAAGTGAGTCCCTTGGAGGATTACTTTTAGAAATTAACGCCAAGCTTCCAAGGGTGGGAGAAAAAGTAAAATTTGATAAATTTGTTTTTACTGTTGTTTCTGTTGACACCAAAAGAATAAAAAGAGTGAGGGTCTTTTTAAAGGAACAGGTATTGAACGACCAAATAAAAAACGCTAAATAAGTTTAGTAGAAGAGATTATTTTATGGGAAAATTAAATGTGACGGTTCCTTTGGTGTTTCTTTTGATATTGCTTTTTTCCGCATGTTCACAAGATTATGTTCCTAAGCCGAAAGGGTATAATAAGATAGTTTTACCGGAGCACGAATATTTACAGTTATCCGATTCATTTCCTTATCAGTTTCAATATTCAAAACATGCCGAAATACTCATTGACTCATCCTGGATGCAGGAGCCTTATTGGATAAACGTATATTATCCTGAATTTGTAGCAACTATTCAAATCACCTATAAGGATGTGCTTGGGGACAAACAGAGGCTTCAGGAATTCTTAAACGACTCTTATAAACTAACAGCAAAACACCAGATAAAGGCATACTCAATAGAAGAAACTATTCTTAAAACTCCCCAAAACCATACTGCCATTGTAGCCGAATTGACAGGTGAGGTTCCTACTCCCTTCCAGTTTTACACCACAGATTCTGCCAACCATTTTTTAAGAGGTGCGCTATATTTTAGAACAGCATCTAAAAATGATTCTTTAGCGCCTGTCATCAATTACATAAAAAAAGATATTATTCATATGCTGAATACGCTTTCCTGGGATGAAAAAGAAGTGGGAAGTTAAAAAGCAGTTGGCCATTGGCAATTAGCAGTAGGCAAACGGGAAAATAGACTTCTGAAGTTTGGTTTCTAGCGATAGAAACTTCGGAAGTCTTACTTTATTTAGCAGACATTAGACGGAAGACAGGAGATTTTAGACAGGAGACAAAAAGCAATTGGTAGTTGGCAGTTGGCGAAAGCGACAATAGACTTCCGTTTGGTTTCGAAAAGTAGCTATAATAATAATGAACAGTTGTTGTAGCAATAGACACTTCGGAAGTCTTGCTTTATATGCAGGAGATATTAGACAAGAGACGTTAAAAAAGAGCAATTGGCAAAGTGAAGACGGAAGATAATTATTTAGCAGAAAGTGTCAACACACACTGACTCATCATGTGAGGCCATCTAAAAAATCTGATATTCATAATCTAATATCTAAAACCTAAAACCCAACACCTAATACCTAATTATAATGGGCTTTTTTGATACCAAAATTGAATTCCTAAAAGGGGTAGGAGCTCAGAAAGCTGCCCTTCTTCAAAAGGAAATAGGAATTTCGACCTATAAAGACCTAGTTCAATACTACCCTTTCCGATATGAGGACCGCACAAAATTCCATCAAATATCGATGCTTAATGATCAATTGCCTTTTGTACAGGTAAAAGGTAAAATCAGAAAAATAGAAACGATAGGACTAGGAAGAAAACAGCGGTTGGTAGCGCATTTTTACGATGAAACCGGAGAAATGGAACTCGTTTGGTTCAAAGGGATACAATGGATAATAAAGAAATTGGTAATAGGAGTTGATTTTGTAGCCATTGGCAAACCGGCCTCCTTTGGCAGAAAAATAAATATTGCGCACCCTGAAATGGAACCTCTGACCGGTCAACATGGAAAGCAAAATTTTCTCCTCCCGGTATACTCAACCACTGAAAGGCTCAAGCAAAAATACCTCGACAGCAGGGCCATAGCGAAACTTCAATTTACACTTCTTCAACAGGCGCTGCCCAAAGTAAGGGAAATATTGCCGCAAAGTATTATGCATCAATACCGCCTGGTTGGGAAGGCACAGGCACTGAAGGATATTCATTTCCCCGCTGACTATAATGTCTTACAAAAAGCTTTGTTCCGACTAAAGTTTGAAGAAT
>CAMPJM010000017.1 GCA_946886805.1 uncultured Flammeovirgaceae bacterium
AAATTTCCAGCCATGTTCATGGTACCTGAAGCTGCTCCAGCATGTTTTCTCCCTATGTCCAAACAAAATGTCCACGACGGGCTGAGGGTCATATCCGCACCAAATATTGCCAATGACAGAAAAAGAATAGCACCATCGGCAGTTTCCATCTTTAGGCTGCCAATCAAACCTATCGCAACGAGTAAAAAGCCTAGAATTGCAGGTAACCTACGGGACATTTGCCTGTGTCCCGATTTATACACAAAGTCTACAAGCCAACCTGAAAACCAATTTCCGAATGCACCAGCGATTAAGGGCAGTGATGCATAAAAACCTGCTTCAATTATCTCCATTCCAAATTTTGTTTGAAGATGGGGAAAAAGCCATGTCAGGGTAAAGAAAAATGTAAAATTGCTTCCAAAATACTGAATCATGGCCAACCACATATTTTTTGATCTCAGCAAAAGACTTGCGGAAAGTTTTTCAGCTTCATCAGTTGGCTTTAATTTTTGTCTATTTGCCAGAATGTATGATCTCTCTGATTCAGAAATAAATTTGTGATCTTTTGGATCATCAACAAAAAAGTAAAACCAAAATACAGACCAAACAATACCTACCAAACCTAAAATTACAAAAGTAATTCGCCAGCCATAGTCCGCTACCATCCATGCGACCACTGGTAAAGCGAATGCAGCACCGAGACGTGAACCACTAAAATTTATACCAGTAACCAAGCCACGTTCACTCAGTGGAAACCAGGAAAAGACTGCCTTGGACATCCCAGGAAATGCGCCCGCTTCACTTGCTCCAAAAAGAAATCGGACAATTAAAATGCTAAAAAAATTCCAAGAAAGAGCCGTAAGAGCGGTGAATAAAGACCATAAAGCGGCAATAGAGGACAAAACCTTTCTTGGACCAAACTTATCAGCCAACATACCTGCAGGGGTCTGAAAAAGTGCATACCCCAAAGCGAAAGTTGAAAGTACCCAACCCATTTGGGTGTCTGTAAAATTTAGACTTTCAGCAATAGGATTTTTAGCTACCGAAATGCAAGCTCTATCGATGTACAAGAGCAATGATAGCATGAACGTTCCCAGAACAAGAAGAAAACGGGTCGGGATAATTTTTTGTCTCATTTGTATTTTCAGCACCGACTGGCGGCTTTAAGTTTTTGCGAATCTAAACTTCTACTTCTTTATATATCATCCTTGTTATAGGCCTTTAAGCTGGCTGATATTAAGTTGCGTTGGTATTTGATTTGCTAAGAAATATTGGTTTAAAGCTATATTTATGCCTTTTTTTAAACCAAATGCCATCTGTTACTATTCAGACATGGAGGCTATTACCAAAATGCAAATGACTAGCGAAGCGATTTAGACATTTGTACAGCTTTTTCCCAAGAAGAAACAAACATCTCCCTGAAATACTCCACCGGTCCATATTCATCAAAATCCTCCTCCGAGAGCCCATTTTCCATATAAGCTTTATTGAATTCCGGAAGCTTAGCGGTTAAGGTATCCAGTATATGGGGCTGCACAGGATTAAAAAAACGGGATATCACGGGTTTATCCAAATCTAACAATTGTTCAACCTGCCCGCCCCAGTTCATGGTAATGCAAACATCAGCACCTATCATTTCTGTAAAATGATACAGCTCTCTTACACCACCGCCGATGTATCCAAGCTTGTAGCCGCTGTCATACATCAACTGATATACCTTTTTAGCGATTACCATTCCTGCCTGATATAAAATATCTGGATTGATGTCAATGCTTTTTTTGCTGGTATCTTTTTGTAACCATTCATCGAATATTCCGGTGATTAGAGAAAGGTACATCACAGGCATTTTTCCAGACTTTGCAGTAATTTTATTATACATTTCACACAAGCTCCGCATTTGACTCACGCTCATTACTTCCGTAGCATTAAGAGGAGTGTTTTCTTCAATAAGCACTTTCATAGCTTCCAAACCAGCTTTTGTGGCGGGGATTTTAATCATGATATTCGGGTTCATTTCCCTGTTGAGCCGCGCTTCATTAATGATGACATTTGGATCTTCTTCATGGATAGGATCTCCCTGAATGCTGACATATCCGTGCTCTCCATTAGTCTCTTTCCATAAAGGCATAAATCTATCAGAAACTCCATGTATCAATTTTCTTTGAAGGATACAAACTACTTCATTGTCGTCAGAAGTCTCTTTTATAGCTTCCAATAAAAGAGATTTGGCATATTCTTTTTCTGTTTCATGCGTAAGCATTTTCCAAACATAAGATGGATTTTGCGTACAACCCATTGCTCCAGCTGTGATGGCCCATTCCGCTTCCTGTCTGGTCACATTATTGATCCACATTTTAGTGGGAGTGAGTTTTGCGACTCTTTTAAAATAGTCATTATTCATTAGGTATAAGTTTTAAATAGTTTTGTTAAGTTTCTATGGCCACCACGCGGCACGGTGCACCGTCTCCGTTTTGGATCTTTAATGGCAATGCTATGAGTTTTACTTTTTTCTTTTTTATTTCCTCGAGATTGCATAATCCTTCTACAATGACGATGTCTGCTCCTAAAAGTATGGAGTGTATTTCCGTTAACTCAGCTATGTTATTTACATCTGCAACAGAAGGGGGTTCAACTCCAATCATTGAAATTTTATGATCTGCACACCACTCAGCCAGTGCTTTACTAATTCGGGGTAGTTCATTTCTATACTCTTCCCGGCCTTCGTATACAGACCATCCTGTGCGAAAAAGCAAGCCTTCACCATAAGAAATTTTATCTTGAATTTCTCCCAGATCAAAGATTTCTATTAACTTTGCCTTCTCGCAATCTGTAATATCCACCACCCAACAGTCACAAAAAAAGCGAGATACCGGATATTTTTCAATCGTCTTTTGGCTCGCTTCAAAATGAAATGGAGCATCCATATGAGTTCCGGCATGGGAGTACAAGAGAAGGCTGCTTGCATTCCAACCGTCATCCGCCATTAATTTAGCTGGCTTAAAACTAAAGCCTTTCATGCCCGAATGGTAAGTCATGGTCAGGTCGATGTACCGCATGCCAAAAGTTTAAAGATGTGTAATAACCGCATCTGCAATTTCTGAGGTTTTTGCCGTGCCTTTTAAGTCTATTGGCAAGATACCCTTTTCACATATTGCATCTACCGCTTGCATAATTTTATCTGCAGCTTCCTCCAAACCAAGGTGCTCCAGCATAATGGCTGCTGACCATATGGTTCCGATAGGGTTGGCAATATTCTTTCCTGCAATATCCGGAGCTGAGCCATGAATAGGTTCGAACATTGAAGGAAAGTTTTTTTCCGGGTTTATGTTGCCTGAACCGCCGAGTCCCAGACTTCCCATGATAGCACCCCCTAAGTCAGAAAGGATATCTCCGAATAGGTTGGTCGTTAGTAACACATCAAATATTTCGGGTCGGAGTACAAAATTGGCAGTAGATGCATCGATATACATTTTTTTAAGTTCGACATCTGGGTATTCTGCTGATACTTCAACGATTACCCTATCCCAGTATGACAAGGAGTGAATGAGCGTATTGGATTTGGTCACATAGGTTAGTTTTTTTCTCCTAGTTTGCGCCAGTTTAAACGCATAATGGGCAATCCGTTCTATGCCTTTCCGGGTGAAGATACTCGTATCTACTCCCATGCCGTTCTCTCCATCAGGAAGGTACTGGCTTCCTATCTGCACAAATTCCCCTTCGGTATTTTCACGGACTACCACAAAGTCGATTTGCTTTTTTTCTGCCAAAGGACCTTGGAATCCAGGATATGTTCTTACTGGTCTAAAGTTGACATATTGTTGAAAGGCTGTACGAACTTTAAAAGTGTAATCTTTGGCCGGTAATGTGTCGTCAACTTGCGGTAAGCCTACAGAACCAAAAAAGATAGCGTCAAAGTTTTTGAGGATGTCCAATCCGTTCGTCGGCATAAATTCCCCATATTTCAAATAGTTGTTTGCGCCCCATGGAAAATATTCTTTCTCGAAATGGAAATTCATTTTTTCTCCCAAAGCGTCCACGACTTTTATCGCAGCGGGTACAATTTCAATACCGATCCCGTCTCCGGGTACTACGGCAATTTTAAATTTTTTCATTTTAAGTTTAAGATTGTTTATTTTTGATTTACAATGTTATTTAAGGTTTGATTTAAAGTCTCTGTATGTTGCTTTTGCTTGGAAAAGTTTATTTCTATACATGCTTTTGACCGTCTTACGTGTAGTTTAATTATTTTTTCTGCCTCATCCTTATTGCCCTCGGCAATGGCATTCACGAGGCTGAGATGTTCTTCAAGGGTTTCTTCGGGCGGCCTTTGGAGTCCCATTTGCACCACTCTAGCTTGTACCATGCTCTTGCTATAGGTTTTCTGAAGGATTTGATTTTGGCTGAATTCAAGTAGCAGTGCGTGGAATTTATCATCTGCTTTCCTATATTGTTCTTTGTCAATGGACTTTTGCCCTATAAAGGGAGTCCAAAGCGAATTCAGGATTAGAAGCTTTTCTTTCGAGATCCTTTCCGTCACAAGTCGCACTGTAATACTTTCAATCCCCTCCCGCACATCGTAAATGTCTAACAGTTCTTCGACAGAGATCTTCTTTACGGCCATTCCACGACGAGGAATGCTTTCGACTAGATAATCATATTCCAGCATTTGCAATGCTTTCAAAAGTGGTGTACGGCTTACACCCAAATCCTTGGCTAGTTTTTCCTGAAGGAGTTTTTGCCCCGGTTTCAACGCTCCAGTTATAATCATTTCTCTGAGCTTTATATAAACCGGATAACTTAAATCACTATGTTCTATCATATAATAAGATTTCAACAAATATATATGTTTGAATTCTGTATACAAAATTCAAATCATTGGATGTTATGTTATTGGTAATCAAAAATGGCGGGCAATTTTGGAAAATTTAAAAATACAGTAGTAGGTTTTTTTGAAACTTTTAATTGTAATAATATCTAATATTTTTTCTTTATTTAGGTTTTTTAAAGGCTATTTTGTTAAAATAAGTAGAAATTATTATTCATATAGAGATATTTCATTCTAACTTTATTGTGTTTTTAAGTAATGTAAAGTCGCCTAAACCTAGACGATAATACCATTAGTTTGGACAATTTCTCTAGCCCGTTGATACCTGACAATTTATGAAGTTTTCGATCAATATTCCGGTGCGCTCTGCATAGACATATTCAAAGGAAACCGAACTAGTTTCATGAGGAAATAAATCTTGTATTATGATAGTATTGCTTTAGACATCACCTGGCAATTTTTTTAGATTGAAGAAAGCGGTCTTGTCAGAAAAGGGATTTTTTATCTTTAATCGGACCTAAAGAAAAATATTAGCGACTTTTCTTGAGGCACGGGGGTATCCGTGATTAAAAAGCTTATATTTCTAATTCCTTACGAACAGGATTATATTAGTTTATAGGCTTCACTGTATTAGCCCCTCCAAATGTCCATCGTGTGCGCCATAGTTTTACTTTTTCGCAATTTCATCTCAGTTGATAACAACTATGTACAGTAAATTTATATTTGATCTGTGCCGCACTCTCATACGTGCGATCGGTGTCTATAGACTAATTTACTATTATTGCGGACGATTTTTCAAAGAACACATTATATCTTAGCCTCTGTTAATGCTTATTCAACATCCTTGCTTTTTTATGAAAGCAATTGAAAAGTTGATGTATGGTAGGAGCTGCTCCAGTCGGGCTATGGCACGATTAACTCGGAGAGTTTTTTTACGGTAGAAATAATACCTACCGATAACTTGAATATGGGAGTGTCTAAGGATAGCGACGACTGTTTTATCGTATTTGCAGTGTAGGATTTCTACATCTCCCGTTTATCAGATGATATGGTAATTTGGCTGAGTCACCGAAGAAATAATAGTTATATATAAAGAGGATTATTTTCAAGCTTCAGGAATTCGAATAAGGCAAACACCTAAAAGAGATTTGTACTGAACGACATTGGGGAAGAAGAGTATGTTCTGTGCCAAAAATTGGGGGATTCCGGAGAAAATAAAACGGTCAGTTTTACCTTAAACGCTGAAAAGAAGATCTGTTATTAATATTTGAACTGGATGCCCAGAAGTCCGACTATTAAGGAAATCAAAGATTTCAAGTCATTAGTGGAAAATAAATAAAAGTGTCACATGAATTAGCGGAATGAATTCTATTAAGGGTTGGTATTTCCTATTTAAAGGTAAGGGAGATTTGCTACAATTAGGATTATTTTTATATGAATAATCTGACAAAATAGAAATCGTTTATTTGTTTAAAATTACTAAAGAATTTAGTTCAGAATTCGTAAATGGAATTATTGGAAGGTTAATAAAAAGTATTATGGAAAACAAAGTTGATGTGGAGCATTTTTACAAAATAGATTTGAAAAGGAACACCAGTATTCCCATCTATAGACAAATAGTCGACTTTGTGGATAACGAAATTTCAAGGTCTTCGATTAAGATCGGAAATAGGCTTCCTTCTATAAATGAGGCTAGTAAAGAAAAAAACATTTCACGCGACACTGTTGAGAAAGCTTATAAAATCCTCAGGCAGAAAGGGTCCATTCAGTCCATACCTAAAAGAGGCTATTTTGTTAGGGCTTTAAGTAAAAAGAGGTCTACGAGGCTGTTGGTGCTTGTAAATAAATTGATTTTCAACAAGTTGCAAATTTTAGACTGCATTTGTAATGCATGTTCTACTAATCCTGATTTTGAGATAGAGATTCATTTCGTTGATGGCGCGGCTTTCAGAGCCAAAATCGACGAGTGTGACCTTCCATCAGTTCAAATTCTTGCGGTTGGCTTTGGAGAACAACATTTCCCACTGGTTGAAAATAACAGCCAAATCAAAGTAAATGGCAATAATATTGACTGTGATTTCAATAAATTAATAAATGAATCGGATGATTACAGAAAGAATAGTATTTCTTTATTAAATCAAAACTTTGAAAAAGATTTTTATTTAATAATGCAGGAAATGAGTGCCTTATCAAAATATGATAAATTAGTTTTAGTTCTTTCAAAAAAGAACTTTCAAGAAAATGGAAGAGGAGTTGAAAATGCCTTAAATAAATTTTGCAATGATCACTATTACAAATACGACATATGCAATGGAATAAATGATAAGATTAAGATTAGGAAGGGTAATGTTTTTCTCGTTTTCGATGAAGGCGATCTTGTTCATTTATTAAGGCTATCAAAGACAAGCGAGCTTAAATTGGGACTTGATGTGGGGATAATTGGTTTTAACGATTCTCCAATGAAGGCGTTAATGGCAATTAGTGTTATTTCAATCGACTTTAATATACTAGGGGAATTAATAACTTCATTGATCGGGAGGAAAATCAAAGGGAATATTAAAAATGAATATCAATTTGTCGACAGAGGCTCAGTATGAGCATGCTTAGAATTTTTAGATACTAACCACTCGGTGTCCTTTTTATTACTAAAATTTTCGATTAATCTTTGGAAAAAGAATGAGTTTTTATCAGTTAATTGACTTAAAAGGCATGATCGTAGATCAAACTTCGCAGAACGAGGGGTAAACCTTCTGCAAAGAAAAGATAAGAGTTAAACCATTAGTTAATAGAAATCATTCCCTCAAAATATTAAGGAATTCTTTCGATTCGGTTTTCAAAATAGAACGGATAGGATAGTGGTGGAGAAAAAAATAATTCATAAATATATCATGAGATGAAGATTGTTTACGGGATGCTAGGTATTTTTATTTTTTGGTGCGCAACTGCTTGTAGCAACAAGAAAGCTGAAAAACAACTGTCCGACATCTGGAAAGGTTCTGCGGTGTTAGGAAAGGTGATAAAAATTAAAAAATGTAGATTTGAGGAATGGTTAGAAATAACCCCGACAGATTTTGTGGTGCCGTATGGAGCAGATTTGAAGCAAATCAGTGCTCAGCCCTGGGATCGAGATGGTGATGGGAGTTGGGACTTTTTGTTGATGGACACTACAGACCTAGCAAAGATTAATGAATTTAAAGTCGTTTCTGATAATACTTCTTCAAAATTCCAGCAATACACAAACGTGAGATTGGGTAAAAAGGACTCTTTAGGTGTATATAGTTCAAGAAATGAAGAATTAAGGCCTAACAATCATATTGCGCAACAGAAAGGCGATTATCTTTATCAGGCCGAGGGTCCTATCTGGGAAAATGAGATTATCGGTTTCAGACTCTATTTTGATGAGCGGAATGGGATAGATATTTTTGGAAAACAAAACCCAGAAATGGTGGCAGATAAAATTGGAGTTGCCGGAAATTACCATGAACTTCAAGAATGGGGGATGGATGTTCTAAAAGTTGGGAATTCCTATGGTGCTGGTGAAATGGGTATTATGATAAACGATACATTGGAGCATATTGGCGATGTTGGCATAGAAAAATTTTATATTACGGCAAACGGCCCATTTCTGGCCTCTTTTACAATCAACTATGAAGCACCACCAAGTAAGAAATGGTCAAGTATTAAAAGAGAAATTCTGATTGTAAAGGGACTTAGCGGGTATTTCACGGAGAATCAGTTGTTAGGAGGTAGTTCGGAAACCTTCTTGACCACCGGAACCGTCAACATTCTCAGCGATACCTTGATGGTGAATGAACAAGATAGATATGTACTTTTAACGACCCATGGCCAACAGGCAGAGCTGAACAAATTTCTGGGAATGGGTCTGGTAATCCCTGAAGATGACTTCAAGAATTATGCAGCTGCTCCAAATAGTAACGAGGCGCCTGTATCGAACACATACTATGCATCTTTTAAAACCCATGATGAGCCCATAAATTATTTATTTATTGCGGGTTGGGAGCTTGAAAATAGCAATTATACAGATCCTGATTTTTTTAATGAGCAATGTGAAATTTGGGCAGCACAATATATGGATTGGCTCAAATGAAATAGTGATTATCAAGCTTATTTAGAACTTTGATGTTTGAATCGAAATTAATTTAATCCAATCAACAAAGTTAGCATCCCAAAGTCACTTTGATGCCCTGACTTACTTTAACCATTTGGATTTTCATACGGTATTTTAAAGTTTTAGGGCGGACTCATGAATGATCAATTTATCTTACAGAGATAGACCTACGCGCTCGGTGCGTTTGCGGGACTTAAGTTATTATTCCTGCAACTTTTAAAAAGTTCCTACGTGTATGATAGCAATACTATTGTTAAATAAAATAGTAATACTTTCTTTTTTGGGTCGAACTATTATCCAGAATATGAGCGCATCAATTAAAATAGAGCTGAACAGCAAATTATTCATAAGGGACCCCGAACACACCGTGTTGGGAAGGAACATCGTCTCCGAAAGCATTATTATGATCGACGAGTTGGGCTTCGAGGTTTTCACATTTAAGAAGTTGGCCATCAAATTAAAATCAACGGAAGCTTCTATCTACAGGTACTTTGAAAACAAGCACAAGCTGTTGGTGTATTTGATTAGTTGGTACTGGGTATACGTCGACTATAAAATAACTTTCAACACGCATTTTATAGATGACCCCCAGGAAAAGCTGAAGGTCATCATCAATATTATTTCTGAGGTTGGTGAGTTAAAAAGCAGCTATTCGCATGTGAACGAAGCGTTGCTTTACAATATCGTAGTTTCCGAATCCTCAAAAGCATTTCTTACCAAAGAAGTTGATAGCGATAACAAAGAAGGATTTTTTGGCGAATACAAATCTTTGTGCCATAAGATCGCCAAGGTGGTGTCGGAAATAAACCCTTCCTATCCATATCCCCATGCCCTGGTAAGTACGCTATTCGAAGCGAGCAAAAAGCAGGTGTTTTTTTCACAACACCTCCCGTCCCTGACCGAATCGAGAATAAACAGAACTGATCGATCCGAGATTGCTAGTTTTCTCAATTCATTGGCATTTTCGGCCATATTTTCAAGCTATAAGTAAGTAAATGGAGCATTTGACTAAAAGAGATTTTACGAGCAAGTTCCTGAAGTTACTAGACTTGGAAAAGAAAGTGCTATTATATCTTTTCATCTATGCTGCTGTTGCCGGTATTATACTTCTCACCATCCCGTTAGGCATTCAGGCGATGATAGGGTTTATATCCAGTGGAAAAATATCTACCTCTGTTATAGTTTTAATTGGGTTTGTGCTTCTCGGGCTCCTTGTTTCAGGAGGCCTTCAAATCATGCAACTCTATCTGGTCGAACATATCCAGCAAAAGCTTTTCGTAAATACCGCCTTTGATTATGCTTATAGAATCCCCAAAATGAAAATGGAGGCGCTTTTTGACACAGATGCAGCAGAACTTGTAAATAGGTTCTTTGATGTTGTTTCCCTGCAAAAGGGCTTTGGTAAACTCCTTACGGATTTTTCTGCGGCTATTTTACAGATAATTTTTGGGTTACTTTTGCTTTCATTTTACCACCCTTACTTCATTTTTTTCGGAATACTACTTTTAGTGATATTGATTTTAATTCTCCGCTTCACCGGGCCCCAAGGTATGGACAGTAGCTTAGATGAATCAAAGTATAAATATAAAATGGCCAATTGGCTACAGGAAATAGCGAGGTCGACACGGTCTTTTAAAATTTCCGGAGAGTCAGAATTAGCCATGACAAAAACCGATGACCTGGTAAACAATTACCTGAACTCTAGAAAGAAGCATTTCAAGGTTCTGGCCGTGCAATATTTTAGCTTTGTGGGCTTTAAAACCTTTGTCACTGGCGGCTTGCTGGTATTGGGCGGGATTTTATTGATTGAGCAAGAAATCAACCTAGGCCAGTTTGTGGCCTCAGAGATTATAATTATCCTGACAATGACTGCCGTGGAAAAAATAATGATAAAGTTGAACGTGGTCTATGATGTTTTTACCTCTTTGGAAAAAATGGATCAAGTAAGTTCAGTACCACTTGACAAGCCAAGATCGCTGAAGATTGAAAATGTAGGCTCAGGCAATAGCCTTTCTTTAAAAATTGTTAATCTCCATTATAAATATCCAAATCAAACGGTCGATGTTATCAAGGGTCTCAATCTATCTGTTTCGCCTGGGGAAAAGATAGGGATTAGAAGTGTCAGTAACTCTGGGAAAACCACCCTGATAAATTTGTTATTGGGGGTTTATGACGGATATGAAGGGGTGATATCCTATGACAATGTTTCTCTAAGGGAGCTTGATAGAGAAAACCTTCATAAGCTCACAGGAAATGATAGTCTTGAAAGATTATTTGACGCCACAGTTGAAGAAAATATAAAGATGGGGAGAAAAAACATATCCATGAAAGACATAATGTGGACAATTGAGGTCGTTGGGCTTTCGGATTTTGTTCAAAACCTTCAAAATGGAGTGAAGACGCAACTTATAGGCGGAAATACTTGGATTTCGCACAGCACGGAGCGGAAAATAATAATGGCCAGATATCTGGTAAAAAAACCTCGCCTTCTAATACTCAGCGATCTATCGGGCGGGGGCGATAACATCCTAAAAGTGATAGAATCAATGGAGTTGCAGGCAACTGCTATCTTCTTCACGCACGACCGGGACATTCTCGAAAATTGTTCAAAGATTTTTGAGCTGAAACACGGTGAGTTGGTAGAAACCGACCTTATGGCAATGAAGTGACATGCGTTTAATCGTTTTTGAAAATTTAAGACTAATTCCAATGAAATCACCTTATTCGGAACATTATCAACATTATCATTCCTTCAAGCTAATAAAGGAACCGAAACTCGAAAAAGCAGGTGCAAGATGGGTGTTGGGGATATTTATACTGCTAATCCTGATCACGTTCCTGCCTTGGACGCAGAACATCAGGTCGAACGGAGAGGTGACCACATTAAAACCTGAGGACAGGCCGCAAACAGTTCATTCCACCATAGCGGGTAGAATAGAAAGATGGTATGTGGCAGAAGGAGAATTTATTGAAAAGGGTGACACAATCATAACACTTTCCGAGACGAAAGATCAATATTTCGATCCTCAGTTGCTAAGCCGCATTTCGGAGCAAATCGAAGCAAAAAAAGGCTCTCTAGCTGCTATAAAAGAGAAATATGAAGCTTCGGGAAAACAAATAGAGGCTTTAAGGGCAGGCCTGGTGTTCAGCATTGAAAAGGCAACCAATAAGGTGCAACAGGCGACGTTGAAATTACAGAGCGACAGTATTGACTTGGTGGCCATCAAAACAGAATATGATATTGCAGTGTTACAATTTCAGCGCCAGGAGACGCTTTACCAGCAAGGGCTAAAGTCCCGTACTGAATTTGAAACCAGAAAGTTAAAACTCCAGGAATCCTCAGCAAAGCAGTTTTCTACTACCAACAAGTTTTTTACCTCAAAAAACGAATTGTTAAATGCGACGATTGAGTTGAACGCTATAAAAGTGGAGTACAAAAATAAAATTGCCAAAGCAGAGTCGGAACTTAATGCCACCCTCGCCTATCAAAACGAATTGGAAGGCGACATTGCCAAATTGAACAACTATTACGCCAATTTGACCATTCGAAGTTCCTTCTATGCCATTTATGCCCCTCAAGATGGTTATCTGGTGAAGGCGCTGATAAGCGGCATTGGTGAAACCATAAAGGAAGGGCAGGCCGTTGCTAGCGTTATGCCTGCTAATCCCGAACTGGCAGTAGCGCTTTACGTACTTCCTTTGGACCTGCCGTTGCTTGAGGCCGGCCGGGAAGTCCGCCTTCAATTTGATGGCTGGCCCGCCCTTGCGTTCGCTGGCTGGCCGAATTTGAGTTTTGGGACATTCGGTGGCAAGGTGGCAGTGATCGATAATATTGACAGCGGGGGAAAATACCGTATCCTGGTGGTTCCCGACGAGCAGGAAGGAAATTGGCCGGCTGCCCTTCGGGTCGGATCTGGTGTGTATGGATGGGCTATGCTAAACGAAGTTCCCATATGGTACGAGTTATGGAGGCAGTTTAATGGTTTTCCTGCAGACTATGTTGCCAATACAGCTTCTTCAAATTCTTCAAACGACGATAAGAAAATGCTATGATGAAATGTCTTTTTCTTTTGGTAGGGCTTCTCATTCCCGCATTGTCACAGGCAGACACTACCAAAATCTTCTTATTATCAGATTTCTATGCACAAATACTGCTGTACCACCCCGTGGCAAAGCAAGCTGAGCTGCTGTCCAAACAGGCTCAACAGGAGATAAGGCTTGCCAGAGGTAGCTTTGATCCAAAACTGATCAGTAAGTTCTACGAAAAGCAATTCAAAGGAAGCCATTATTTTTCTGTCTGGGACAACGCACTAAAAGTCCCGACATGGTTCGGGGTAGAGATCAAAGCCGGCTTTGAAAAAAATACAGGGGAGTTTGTTAGTAGCGAAAAAATAACACCGGCCAATGGTTTAAGTTATATCGGTGTCAGCGTCCCCATTGGCCAGGGCCTTCTCATCGATGAAAGAAGAGCTACGCTTCAACAGGCAAAGCTACTGGACAGAATGGCCGATGCTAGCAAAGTCAGTTTGATAAACAAACTATTGTTGCAGGCAGCGAAAGACTACTGGGATTGGACTTTTTATTTTCAGCAGTGGCAATTGTATGACTATGGGTACGATCTCGCCCTTATAAGGTTCAATGGCGTGAAAGAAAGGGCAGAACAGGGCGATTTGCCTGCAATTGACACCGTTGAGGCCAAGATACAAGTGCAAAGCCGTGCGGTAATGGTGGACCAAGCAAAGCTGGAATATCAAAACGCGTCATTAATCCTTTCTAATTATTTGTGGACAGTATCCAATACACCAGTGGAAATAACGGGTGAAATTATTCCTCCTGATGAAATTTCGGCAGAAGCCCATTTGCCATTGGATTCCCTACAACTATTGATGGCAATGGCAATAGAAAACCACCCGGAATTACTGAAGATAAATCTCAAACAAGAACAACTCGAAATAGAAAGAAGGTTTTTGGCAGATAAATTCAAACCAAAAATCAATTTGGAATACAACATCCTTCAGCAGGGTTTCCCGATAGGCGAAGTAGCTTTCGATGGGGCGTACCTTGGCAATAATTACAAGCTAGGGTTTTCCTTTGAGTACCCCATTTTTTTAAGGCAGGAACGGGGCAAGTTTCAACTCAACAAGCTAAAGCAGATAAACGCAGACCTTGATCAGCAGCAATTTGGCAGAGAAATAATCAACGAAATCCAAACGCATTATAATACAATGCTGGTGTTGCAGGGGCAAATTAAACTACAGGATGAAATGCTAATAAATGCAACCGCCCTCAGGAATGGGGAACAGGATTTGTTTGACATTGGAGAAAGCTCGCTGTTTTTGATTAATACCCGGGAAATGAACCTCATCTCCAACAAGGTTAAACTTTTTGAACTGAAGACAAAATACTCAAAAGCAAAGGCCTTGCTGGCTTGGGCTGCAGGGACTTCTTACAAATTTTGATGGAACTGATATTTTAAGCTGCTATTTATCCCACGTTTTAAGTTAATAGTCTAGCGACTGTCCGATATTACCTAACATTAAAAATAGTATCAGACAGATATTTCAATTATAAAGATATAGACCAAGCAAGATCCGTTGCACCAGATGCTATCTCTCTTTCAGGGGATAGTATTTTTAAAGCCAACGTACCGTCACTGGATGCTATCCGACGGAAAGTTCGCCACAACAGCGAGGGGCAAAGAAAACGGCCAAATTGACATTTAACCATTTTTATAAATGGTCATAATAAAATGAAAATGGAAATAATATTTAGCTTTTTGATTTTTTATATCCCTATTTAATTGTTTTGATGATGAAATAGAAAATCAACAGGTCAACTGGCAAAAAATATTTGAGGAATAATATCCACATAAGGACGGCAATTTATATACATTAGCCTGTTTTTTTATGACGGTTTATTCCTGCTATTGTTAACGTTTGACCAAGTGAAATGACCTTTGGTCGAAGCATTTGCAATAGTGAGTGACGGTGTGCCGGTAGTTCTTACAATTCAAGCTCTTCACAAAATTTTGAATTTCCAGTATAATTTTGTTTTTCTTCTTTGAGAAATTTTTTCAATTAAAGCTTCCTTCTTCTTGTAAGTATTTTAAATACCACGCCGTGAGCTCCTTTTTTAACGACAGCCAAAATTATGCAATGGTAAATATGTCCTTGTTTTTTGTGCAATTTACAATGGCTTACTTTTCTCAATTAAATCTACATTTAAGTATTGAAGATAAATTCCTTTCAATTTAATAGAAGGAATAATGATTATTTAAGACTGTAAAAATACGGCAACATGTAATTCAATCGATTGAAATTTAAATATTTTTTTCACCTATAAATTCTATAATGATATGAGAAAATTTTTCATGACTTTTTTAACGGCTTTAGTTTTTCCAATTACGCTTTGGTCCCAGGGCTTTTACGTTCAGGGGAATCAAT
This sequence comes from uncultured Flammeovirgaceae bacterium, assembly GCA_946886805.1. Next base: position 15,377 of record CAMPJM010000017.1, read on the forward strand.
TGAGAGATGCAAATGGTAATAACTTCGTAATGAAGGGGATCAATATCCCTACCGCCTGGTTTGTCAGCGATGTCAATAACAATATTGCGAACATCAAAAATAGTACAAATGCAAACACCTTTAGGATTGTAATTAATACAAGTACCGCTGATAATGCCTGGATGACCAGTGTAGAAAGATGTATAGAAAATGATGTAATTCCCATGGTAGAGCTCCATGATGTTACTGGCAGCAACAGTCCGGCAGACCTTCAAAACATGGCTAATTGGTGGGCTTCAAAAGCATGGTTTTTGACCCGTTCGGACATCTCAAGGTATATCCTTATTAATATTGCAAATGAATGGGGCGACTGGTACATGAGCAGCCCAAACCACAGCCCTTCGCAAACGGTCTGGCGTGATGCTTATATAAATGCCATTCAAACTATAAGAAATGCAGGAATTAATACGACTTTGGTAGTAGATGCACCTGGATATGGTCAGGACAATCAGGGCAGCACCTTGTTAAATTATGCTTCCGCAGTACAAGCCGGAGACCCAAGTCATAATATCTTATTTTCCATCCATATGTATTGTGAATGGAGTATGGGAGGGAATTCAAGTGTTGCCAGTACACTACCTGCTATAAAAAACGCAGGTATCCCCATCATGATCGGAGAGTTTGGATATCAACATTCAGAATCGGGTGGTACATGCGATATCAACGAATCTCAAATAATAAATACTGCTCAATCCAATGGGATTGGATGGTTAGCGTGGTCTTGGAAGGGGAACGGTGGGGGAGTTTCATACCTGGATCTAAGCAATGATTGGGCTGGCACAAACCTTACAGGTTGGGGAAATACGGTAGTCTGGGGAAGTAACGGCACTCAAACCGCACAAACCGCGAGTGTATTTGGGGGAGCAAGTTCAGGATGCGGCACGGCTTCTAATGGTTATCCGATTTGTTGTGATTCCGGATCTGACCCTGATGGTGATGGCTGGGGCTGGGAAAACAACCAATCTTGTTATGTTGAACAAAGCAGTGGTTGCGGCACCTATGTAAATGGCTATCCAGTATGTTGTGATTCTGGTTCTGATCCCGATGGAGATGGTTGGGGTTGGGAAAACAATCAATCCTGTATTGTTCAAAGTGGAGGAAGCTTGGCATCTCAAGACAAACTTTCCAGTAACTTTATAAGCATCGACAAGTCGAATGAAAGCAATTCCTTAGTGTATCCTAATCCCTCAGTGAACCAGTTCACCATTTCTTCTCCTGGCAAATTTTCCTTTGTTCTCAGCGATAATTTAGGTAGGATTGTCGAAACAGGAAATGGCATAGATGAAGCGATTATTCAAGATAAATTTTCATCCGGCATATATTTCCTTCGCATAAAATCTGCCGACGGAACCAAAGAGGTAAAGCTTATTAAAAATTAAGGGCGACTTAGTTTGGCAGTGTTTGTGCTTCTATCCTGGGGGTATCCCCAGGATTTTTTTTTAGATGGTTCCTTTTAGTAGTCTCATTTTTACAAGGTCATAACTGAAAAGACAGCCGGGTATCAACTTTGGTTCATAGATCGCGAAGTATCAAAATAGATCCTAAATGTGGTTCCTTTCCCTTCTTCACTTTCAACCTCTATTTTACCTTTTTTATTTTCGATGATTCTTTTAATTATATATAAGCCTATTCCTGTGCCGTCTATATGTGTATGGAATCTTTTGAACATAGAGAATAGTTTTTTCTGGTGGTACTTGCTCATGCCGAGGCCATTGTCTTCAACGGACAGGATTGTGTGTTTGTCTGATTTTTTTGTAGAGATTTTTATTTTTAGAGGTCGTTCATCTGATCTGTATTTAATAGCATTAGATAGAAGATTGTAGCAAATGCTTTTCAGATGGCTTGGATTATAATAAACATCTTTAACCTCACAATCCATAGTGATCTCTGCCCCGGACTCAGAAATCATGTAATCTATGTCTTCTTTAACAGTTTCCAAAGTTTTACAAAAGTCGACCTTTAGTTCACGATTTTCTACATCCCTTTGAACTTTTGTAATATCAGTGAGTCCTCTGATCGTATTGTTAAACTTCGAAATGGATAGATCAATCATTTCAAGAAGCTTTTCTTCTTTTTGCTCTAACCTTCCGTTCAAAAGCCTTTTTAAAAGACTCACCAAGCCTTCCAAATTTGCAATTGGAGATTTCAAATCGTGGGATGCTGTATAAATAAAGCTATCAAGATCATGGTTGATTTGTTTGAGGCTATCGTTTGACTGCCTCAATTCGTCTTCTACTTCTTTTAGGTCGGTAAGATCTACTTTTGACCCTAACATCCTGTAGGCAATGCCCTCTTCGTTACGAACAACATATCCCCTATTGAATACAAATGAATAGCTACCATCTTTTCTCTTGAACCTATACTCATCAGCCCACTGTTTTTCTCCGCTGTCGATAGCTTGTTGCAGTTTATTAATTATACGATTTCTATCCTCTTTATGTATTCTGCTATACCAGGAATTTATCCCCTTCTCATTTTCGGATCCGTCATATCCAAAAAGATTTCTGTAGGATTCATTCCACCATATCTCATTTGTGATCAGGTTCCAGTCCCAAACAGCATCATTCGTAGCTTCGGAAACCAGCCTAAACCTTTCATCACTTCTCGACAGTTCCCGTGTTCGCTCTTCCACCATTTTTTCCAGGTTGGTGTTCAGTTGTCTTAGTTTTTCATCTGCTTGCTTTAAATCGTCGTGGGCTTTTGTCGTTTTCTGTTCCGATAATTTTTTTTCCGTGATGTCCGCAAACGTTAAGGCTATGCCATTATCTATATTTACACCCACTACTTCAAACCACCTAGCTCGATATTTTACCTGCGTATGCATTATTTTTCCTTTTTCCGCAACTCGAACGAACTGATCAAAAAGCCCTATATTTCTCATTTCTGGTAGCCGATCGAGCAATTTCTGGCCTGTTAGTTGTTCTTTTTCTATTTTAAACATTTTACAAAAGGCTCCATTTGCCAAGGTCCATTCAAAATCTACTACTTTATTGTCTTTGTCTTGTAAAGATCTAAACGCAGCGATGCCATTCAACGAGCTGTCAAGAACGCCTGATAAAATATTGTTCAAGTTTTTCAGTGTGGTGATGTCTACAAAGGTGACTACAACCCCATCTGTTTGTTTGTTTTGTTTTATATAAGGCAATATTCGCATTAAGTACTTTTCTTCCCTTGTGTTTATTTCAACCTCTCTTTCCAGGGCTTCAGAAGTTTCGATCACATGTTGTATGTCACCTACAATATTTTCATTCCTGAGGTTGTATGAAAAGTGACTTATTGGCCTTCCTATGTCTGCTTCAATAATGTTAATTTGGTTCGTGACCGCCGGAGTGTATTTTCTGATCAACAGATCTTTATCGACAAAAATCTGTCCTATTTCAGTGCTTCTGAAATAATTGTTGAAATCGTCGTTGAGTTCGATAAGTTCTTTTATTTTTTGCTGGTGTTCTGCATTTACTGTGTGAAGCTCTTCGTTCAAGGATTGGAGTTCCTCATTAGTGCTTTGAAGCTCCTCATTGGAAGACAGCAGTTCTTCATTACTTGATTGCAGTTCTTCATTGGCCGTTTCCATTTCTTCCATCAAAGCATGCAAACTTTCCTTGGTTTCCATTAAATCAAGTTCAAGCTCCTTATATTGGTCATAGTGCATTTGCTGATCAAAAGCTTCGGATTCTTGCAAATTCATTTCTTGATAAGCTTGGTTTTCCTTAAAGACGACTAAAGTCATTTGCTTTGTAATGTCTTCCTTGGAAATAAAAGGCTTGACTATCAAATCGATAATCTGCACTTGTTTGTCTTTTTTTATTTTAACCCTTTTTTTGACGACTTTTAAATTTTCATTTGAAATTTTACGAAATGAAACACTTAGTGCAACGGAAATCTCTGGGGCAACCAATTTTAGTACATTCAGCTGAAATTTTTGATCTGGTAGTTCAATAAACTTTTTGTAGTTACCGGTTGCTTGCACAAGATTATATTCTGAATCTACAAAAACTGCAGCCGCTTCTAGTTCTTCTACAACAGTTTCGCATAAGACTTCATTCATTTTGTTCTGTAACAGGTTTTTGTTAGATCGTGCTGCCACCTGCCGGGGTTGGTTGCTTTTGTTGTCGGTGCTACTGATCAACACTGAATCAAAAACAAATTTTTCTAATTCTTTGGTTGTTCGGAAGATGTTCCACTTCTTACTGGTCTCTTCTAAAACATTAGACAGGTCATTGGCATTTTCACTCGGACCTAAAAAAAGAAAACCGCCAAGATTAAGTGAAAAATGAAATGTTGAGAGCACCTTTTTTTGCAAAACAGGCTTCATGTATATAAGTAGATTCCGGCAGCTTACCAAATCCAGTTTACTAAATGGAGGGTCTTTAATAACATTATGATGCGCAAATACCACCATTTTTCGAATATCTTGATTGATAGTATATCCAGTGCCGTTTTCTACAAAGAAGTTATTAAGTCTTTCTTTTGAAATTTCATTTTCAATTTCTTTTGGATATTTTCCCTTTGCCGCAAAATCAATAGCATCGGAATCTACATCAGTCGCAAATATTTTTACACTTAAGTCAATATTGTTGCTGGTTAGGAATTCTTTCAATATGATAGCGAGAGAATAAGCCTCCTCTCCTGTACTACAAGCCACCACCCAAAATTTAAGAGGCGCTTTCCTCGACTTATCCTCGAAAAGTTTAGGGAAAACTTTCTTTTTGACAATCTCGAAAGCATCTTTGTCGCGAAAAAAGCGGGTCACTCCAATTAGGAATTCTTTTCTTAAAACAGGTATTTCCTTCTTAGTGGTTTCAATATAATTTACATAATCCTTGAGGTCATATATTGAAAGATATGCCATTCTTTTAGCTATCCTACGGGTAATCGTTTGCCTTTTGTAATAGAAAAAGTCATGTTCGGTATTTTCGTTGATAATTTCAATGATATCATCTATGAGATTTTCTTCTTCCTGTTCCGG
>CAMPJM010000018.1 GCA_946886805.1 uncultured Flammeovirgaceae bacterium
AACGCTGAGGAGGCTAATACACCTCAAAACTTCATTAGATTAACATGCGAAACTTCAGTTAAAATATACTTCTTCTTCAATAATACAGCGGTCAGACAACCGACACCAAAAACAACCAGGACTTACACCTTCTCATGACGCTATAAACTTTCCATATTTATAAATTTCCTAAAACCTATTCTAACAATTGTTGTTAATTCAACAAAATCGAATTTTTAGCTTTCTATTTTTTTGGTGACTTTTTGTTAAACCGTATTTTTTACACCGGAGCTTATTTTTTTATGAAATCACCACATAAGATTTCTTGTTTAATTCCTTTTTTCAACGAGGGAGAAAGATTATTTTCTGTTCTTAAATTTGTAACTAAAATTCCTGAAATATCTCAGGTAATATGTATTGACGATGGTTCTTCTGATAATATTTCCAGCGAAATAGAAGATCGCTGGCCAACGGTCGATCTAATTTGCCTGCAAAAAAACGAAGGAAAATCATCGGCCATTAGGCACGGGTTACAAGCAGCAAAATATGATTATGTTTTACTGATGGATGCTGATCTTCAATTTCTGAATTTTTGTGAAATCGAAAATGCGATTCAAACAGTTTACGATCAAAATTTTATTGATATGCTTATTCTCCGCCGAATTAAAGCCCCATGGTACTTTAAAATTGATCGGAGGGATGTGTTGTTTTCAGGGGAGCGGATTTTGAGAAAAAATGATTTGGAGGATATACTTAAAGATGAAGTTTGGGGATACCAATTAGAAATAGCCATTAACCGTTACATGATAAGGAATCAGAAGGTAGTTCGGTGGATCCCCTGGTCTGCTTCAAATACACACAAAGCAAAAAAATGGGGATTTTTTTATGGCTTTAAAAAAGAAATTTTGATGTTCCAGGATATGATAGTATATGGCGGAGTTATGCAATATTTACTGCAAATATTAATTTTCGCAAGAAAAAGGATTGAATAAAAAATAGATCGATTTAATTCTTTCATCGCTGCACGCCCAAGTTTTCTGCTTGATCCATTATAGGGTACCTATAATTTAAGACAAGGCAGGGCGAGTGACACAGTTGTTCCTACACCTTCCGTTGATGCTACTTCCAATGTGCCTCTCAGTTTACGAACCGCTTCCTGCACTGTATACAAACCTAAGCCAAGACCGGCTATTTCTGACGAAGACCTGTTAAACATATTGAAGATTTGAGGCAACTGCTCTTCTTTTATCCCTCGTCCGTTATCAGATACCTCCACTCTTAGCTCCTTTTTATTAGAACTTACCTCAATTCTTAAGATGAGTCGCTCCGCAGTATTTCTAAACTTAAAAGCATTGGCTATTAGGTGATGAATTATTAGCTCAACCAAAACGCGATCAGAAGTAAAATTTTCTCTTCGATTAATGGAGATAATGCTGTTGACATGGCAACTTGGGAGGTTTGTTTTTTGATGTTCAATAGCGAGTGTAAAAAGATCCTCAATATCTAAGATTTCAGGTTGGATAATTTGCCTGGAAATGGACGCATTGAAAACGATTTCTCTGATCGTATTATCAAGCTTTTTTATGCTTCCCTCCATCATTTGCAGGTACTGTTCTGTGGGCTGCTCATTTTCCGTTATTTTGATAACGTTTATTAATCCCAGTACGGAAACTAGCGGAGCCCGCAGATCATGTGAGGCCCGGTAAATATATTTTTCCAATTCACTATGCACTTTTTCAAGTGAGACATTTAATTCATCCAGCTTTTTTTGAAGGTATATTTCTTTGGGAGATTTGTGTTTATTTCCGTTTTTTCTGAACTTTCTGTAGGATGATGCGAGGCTTCTATTATTTCGGAGAGATTTAGCACTAAATGATTTTTTCGGAGGATAGTTGTCAATGGTAAATCTCATAAAATTAATTTAAAGTTTAAAAAATGCCATCCCTATACGGCGCAGGGGTGGCTCAAGAAAATATTTTAACGATTAAGTATATGACGAACAGGAAATAGAATCGGTTGGAATGGGTGAAAATTATTTTTCAGTATCTCATCAGTAATTTCGGTGTTATCCCGAAAGCTTTCGGGACTTTAAAAACGAAGCCGACATTGCAACGCTTATTTTAAAGATATTTATAATTATAGCTTTGCGTTCTTTGCGTTTTTTTAACTTATTTTTCTTTGCATGTGGCATAGCCATCCCTTCGGGGCGGCAAAGCCATCCCTTTCGGGAAAATTTTTACTTCTGGCTTGTCCAGGTTAGGAATCAAGAATAAAAGCGAAATGTTTAAATCTACAGACCCATTTCGAGTTTTACTCAAGGAGGAAGGGATTCTTCCTTTGCCAGAGTAAATATTTGTCAAACCATATTTGAAACGGAGTCCGGTAGTCACCACCATTGATTTAGACACGGAGTATTCATATTCAAATCCGGCTAACACACCTGCATCATTTGGCTTATATTCGGCCATTACGTCTTGTGATTTATGCCTGATTTTCTCTTCGGCACTCAAAAGTCTGCTGTTGTAAAAGCCTAAAAGGAAACTGGAATTGGAGGCCTTGGAAAATCCAACTAAGGGACTTAGCCTGTATTTAAGAATCGCGGATAAATTAACATATTGAAGGTTAATGGATTTTTTGGTATAATGACCATTTATGTAGTCTTTATAACTCTGCCCTTCTTCAGAATAAGCCAATTCTGCTTGCAATGCCACTCTTTGCTTTACATTATATACAGCCGATATACCCAAATTTTTACCAAAGGAGGGAAGGGTAGTATTCAGCTCTTCCGATGAAAGCCCCTTGTAAGTAGCCTGGTTGAGCAACCAACGATTTTTTACTGCTCCGTAAATTCCTATTGCAAACGTATATGGAATATTTGTTTCACCTAATCGCATGTCGTCGTTATTTTCCGGTGTAGACTTTTCTGTGTTGTGTCTGGGTATTCTTCCTGAAATTAAAAATGACGATTGAGGATATTTTAATTCCATTCCGAATGAACGAAGAGGCTCTAAATTGGAGGTGGTTCTCACTTTTCCTAAATTTTGAGGGGAACTATTTTCAAACTGAACGGGAGTTAAATCGGCTCCATTTTGAGCTGAAATTTGTCTTGTTTTCTCCTTCGGCTTTCCTATCGGAGTTACACGCTTAGCTTCAGAGTGATCACTATCACCCGCTGTATTATAGGTGTTTTGATCGTCGTCTGGGTTGTCTAAAACCCGATCGTTATTTTCAGAAGCCTGGCCTGCTTCAGCTATTTCCTCTGTTGAATACTGGCCATCTGCATCTGATAAGTGGCTATATTCATCTTCAACGGCAGGAAACGTTGTGTCTTTAAAAGTAAGATCTTCTTTAAAAGCAGGAAGTAAAAGTAGGAGCAAGGCAGCAAAAATAACAATTCTCTCAGCATACTTTGAATACTTGAAATACTGCTCATTTTTGTCTATCTGATCCAGATTTGCGTGAAGGTTCTCCCAAACTTCATCAATATCCAATTGCTTATTGATTTCTTCCCAGCTATCCAATGGGGGAGCCGGCTTGAAATCCTCCATGCTTTTTTTATACCAATGAATAAAATCCTTATCCTTTTCCACTGTTTAAGCTTCTAATTCTATCAACAGACTTTTTAATAAGGCCCTTGCTCTGCTATATTGAGATTTTGAGGTACCCTCGCTTATTTGTAGTTTTTCAGAAATCTCCTTATGGGTGAAACCTTCTATAACATATAAGTTGAAGATAATTCTGGCTCCTTCGGGAAGTTTTTTCAGGTTATTTAAGATATCTTGGGTGCCTAATTGAGACAAAATAGATTCTTTTGCCTCATAGCGGTCTTCAAGTGTCTTATCTTCTAAATATTTATTAAGTCGGGAAGATTTTCTATAATAGTCAATGGCTGTATTGGTAATAATCCTTCTAATCCATACCTCCAGTTTTCCCTCAAACTGGTAACTTCCAATTTTTTTAAATACTTTAATAAAGCCCTCCTGAAGTACATCTTTGGCTGCTGCAGTATCACTGCAATAGTTAAGACAGATCCCATACATTTTAGAAGCATATCGGTTGTACAAATACTCTTGAAATCGGCGGTCGTTTTCAAGACATCCGTTTACCAGTGCTTCATCCGTATAAATAGTTAGGGATTCCTCCATTTATCGTTATTTAAAAACAGCAGAGATTGATTGGTTGAACCTGTTGTAAATCACATTATACATGCTTGAATTTATATCTCTGGATATTAAAATCGTTTTCTCCTTATCAATTTCTACCTGCTTGGCATTTTCAAAATCATTTCTGGAAAGCGTTCCCAACAGATCCGAAATATTTATATTAATTCCGGCTTCGACTGCTTTTCCTTCATTAAGTACGATGCTTCGCTCTCCTTCTTCGTTTACAGCTATGATTTCATAGATTTCTTCTTCATTAATTTCTATAAGCAAAGGAATTTTGTCGTCAGATAAGCTAGTATATGTTCCGGAAATGTAAAAAGCAGGAAAATTATCTATTGTCGCATTTCCATTCCCGTTTCCGTTGCCATTTCCATTTCCGTTTCCATTACCGTTACCGTTTCCGTTACCGTTTCCATTGCCATTGCCATTGCCGTTTCCATTGCCATTACCGTTCCCATTGCCATTACCGTTCCCGTCGCCGTCATCATCATCGTCATCATCTTCGTCATTATCAGGGGATGAATCTTTGCCCTTGGGCACCGTCAAAAGGATTTTTATTCTTGTATAGATGCCTTGAGGAACCTGAAAATTCATTGACTGATCCGCATTATCTGACACAAAGTTGATCTTGTTAGTCTCTGGAAAAGAGGTAGTAAAGAAATGATCATCATAATTCTCGCGGATGCCATCAAATTCAAACTTTTCAACCAATAATTCGCTCTGATCAATACTGATATAATCATCTACTTCGGCCGTCATTAAGGAGAAATGTACATCAAATCCCGCGGGTTTAGTTTCAGGCTCCTTTTGACATCCAAATGTTAAAAAAATAAAAAAGATCAGGATACTATACCCAATTTTAAAAAAATAACAGGGCCTCTGGTGAAGGTTCATATTTTAAATCTACAAAATTTACCCGAAAAACCTAAAGTAGTAATATGATGACGATTTTCAGATAAAAACCGTTGGAAGGGGCTAAGTTTTTTAAGAAGTAGAAGAGGGAACAAAGATTTAATATCAAAAAAAATTCAATGGCAGATCAAAAAATCAGATTTTGTTGTGTTTGTGTCTTTGTGGCAAACTATGTTCAGCCCAGGCCCGCGATAAAATGGTTCACGCTTTAGGGGAGCTGCCGATAGGCTGAGGGGGGAGTCGGAGAGCAAAAATATGAAAGCCGAGAAAAAAAAGTGAATAAAAAGGAGGGTTGAATTATTCTGGCAATCAATCTTCTCGTCCTGATTTTATAAAACCACATCAGGACGAGACATGACATTTGTTAATTTTGATTTGAATTTCTTGCTAAACCATGAATTTTAATATTGATGTACTCATCCAAAGTTTTTAAATTATAACCCTTGCTTTTTGCTTCCTTTATAAAGTCGCTGTCTACTCCATGGATTTTAGCATTTATTGCCGTATTGATGTCTAAGTCGGGAAAACCAACTGACTGCAGGTCGTTTAAATAAGCCGCGTCGACACCGTGGATGTTTGCCTCTATAATTTTTTCAAAAGAAAGGTTTTTAAAACCTAAAGCTTCCATTTCCTTTATGTTTGCCGGATCAACGTTATGAATCTTGGCTGCTATAATTTGATCGATGTTTAAATTTTTATATCCGGCATCTTTTAGGTTTTTGATAAAATTAGCGTCAACACCATGGATCTGAAGCTCCATCATTTTATTCATGCTAAGGTCTCCAAATCCTAGCGACTTGAATTCTTTAGTTGCAGTTGGTGTTAAGCCATGCATTTTTGCCTCTATAACTTCATCTATCGACAAATCATCAAAACCTGCCGCCTTAAAATCCCGAATAAAATCAGCACTAATATCATGCATTTTTAAGGCGACTAGTTGATCAAAATCAAGATTTTCGAAATCTAATGATTTTATTTCCTTTATAGACGATGGTGTTAGACCATGGATTTTTGCCGCCATTGTTTCGTCAAGAGTAAGACCTTTATACCCGGCATCCTGTAAACTTTTTAGGTATTCAGCATCAATTTCATGAATTTTTAAAGCCAATACCTTCTCGAAGTCTAGATCTTCAAATCCAAGTGCCTTTATTTCTTTAATGGTTGATGGGTTTACGTCATGAATCTTCGCTGCCATAACCTGATCAGGATGCAGATCTTTAAATCCAACTTGGTCCAAGGCGGCAATAAAATCAACATTTACATCATGAATGGCAAAGCCCAGGAGCGTCTCGCCGTCGAGGTCATCATACCTTCTTTTTAAAAGATCAACATAATCCTTATCAACATCATTAAGAAACATGTGGAACATGAAATTTTCATCGGTATTTTTAATATCCAATCCGGAAAGATATTCCTCAAAGGAGCTATCTTTTGTAAATTTATATTTGCCCTGGCTCACCTCTTTGTCAAGCTCTCCCATTAGTTTAAGCGTTCCTGTTTCCCTGGTCATGACAAATACCTGCGCCTCCTGCTCTTCAAAGAGACTTTTATCGAAGCAATCAGACATACTCCATCTGTTATTGTTCTGGCTTCCTTTGAAATCAATGCAATAATCATTTCCATCAGTATGGCTATACCAGTAGCCTTCCGACATATCACCTTGGCCTTCATTTATGTTTAAAGACCAAGTTTCTTTTGGCTGTGAGGAATTGACGTTGGCCTTTGACCGTGCATCCGGAATGGATAAGTTCATTACAACTTTACTATTTACTGGTTCGTTGAGCAATAATATGGCTGCCATAAACACTGGTGCAATAAATGCATATTTCCAGTAGCTATTTATAGTTGACTTTTTAGCGTTCATCATCATGATTCTTTGTTTTATAAGTGATTGATTGTAGTTGGTAGTAATAGAAAGCGGCTTATTAGGTGTGGCAATTTGAAGCAAATTCAGTTGATACCTGGATTTGTCTACATTTTCTTCCTCCAAAACCAGGGAATCGGTTTGGAATTCCAAGTTCTTTTCCATTTCATTTTTGTACAACCATATAAAGGGATTGAACCAAAGAACAATTACTACTAATTCGGCTACTAACAAATCCCAGCTATGGCCTTTTCGCGCATGTATTTTTTCGTGGGCAATTATTTGCTCGTATGTCTCGAAATCATATTCATCGGGATATATAAAAATGAAATTAAAAAATGAGCAGGGTGATATAGGTGTATTTGTATTGATAATTATATAAGCACCATCCCTTATTTTGTCCTTGCTTTTGAGGACCATGAATAAAATGTTGCCGGTCTGAAAAAGCAGATTCAGGAGAAAAATCAACGCACCAAAGACATAAAGGCCCGAGATTAAAAAAGTAAGATCTAAAATGGAACGCTCTGAGGTATGTAGAAATGTTTCCGATGATGTCGTTTTTGAACTTTCTGAGTTTAGCTCATGACCTTTCTTATTTCCAGAGTCTTCAATGGTTGCCCGGGGCGGAAGTGATTTTAGTTCAATCTCTTCTATACTTGGCGGTGTGATATTTGAATTTGGTCCTGCAAAACTTTGTGTAAGAGAAGTTCTCGAAAATAGCCCCTGATGCTCAAAAATCTGCGGCAAGTTGATCAAGGGAATAATAAATGCGAGGCCAAGGCAACAGATAAAATACCATCTGTTTGTGCTAAAGAAGCTTTCCTGCTGGAGTATCAGTTTATAAAACAGCAAGGCCATTCCAATCACTAAAGAAGCTTTTACAAGATATTCCACCATAGGTTTAAGATTTAGATGATTTTTCGGACTTTATAATTTTAATAATTTCATCAATTTCTGCATCGGTCATTTTCTCCTCCTTCGCAAAATGCGTGATCATTTTTTTAAAAGAGTTGCCAAAATATTTTTGTTTGATATCTTCCACATCCTTGTTCCTATAATCTTCCATTTCAATCACGGGAGAATATTGGTAGGTATTTCCAAATTTCTCATCCTTTAGAAATCCCTTGTCTTTCAATATTTTTACCATGGTGGCAACCGAATTGTAATGAGGTCTTGGCTCAGGCAGTTCTTCTATTATTTCTTTGATGAAAGCCTTTTCCAGCCTCCATACTATTTGCATAATTTGCTCTTCCCTTTTTGCTAATTTTTGCATATCATATTGTTGTTTAGACAATACTACTAATTGATTAGTAGTATTCCTAATCAATTAGTAGTTATTTTTTTATCGTTGAATTCAGTTTATAGAGGACAATGGGTCCCGATTATTCGCACGAAGGAGAAAGGCTTCTAAAAAACAGAACGATGTCAACACATACAAGACAATAAAAAACCTCTTTGTCGCATTTTGGATGAAAAAACAGCGCATTTACTGGGAACGACAAACGTATAATCACATATTCCAGGATGCTTCCTATCGTCAGCATGACAAATTGAGGCTTTTAGCGGTTTGTTTTTGTCATCGCCAGCTGAGGAAGAGCTTGCCCCGTACTTTGATACGGGGAAGCACCTTGGTTTTGTTTCGATATATACTAAAGCCAGAGCTTTATCAAGGCTTTCCAAAATGTTGCCGCTTGTAAGCGGTGCACCTATAGCTGGCAAGCGAAGTCCAAAGTTTTGGACAGGGAATTAAAGGGAATAAATGAAAAACCGGATGCGTTTGGAGGTGATGGGAGTTGTAAAATTTCACCTGAATGAACTATTCATTTTTGAACAATCCCCTGGGTAGGAAAAGGCGCGCTGCTTATTTTTTGTTTCTCCTGCTTTTGAGCCAAAAATATAAAGCAATAGCTAAAACCGGGATTACAATAAAGAAAATTATATTAAAAGGGGAGGACAGATCAATAGGGTCATTGTCACTTGGTTTTGGAAGGCCTTGTGGGGTTTGAGCCTCAACAGTGGTAACAAATGAAACCAGGAAGGAGATAAGTAAAACAGCCTTGTAACTAACAACTTTTATTTTTGAGAAAATCATGCTACGGTCATTTAATGGTATTTTTGTATTGCTCTTCGTCATAGCCTACAATTATAGGCGATCCGGATTTTTCTATAATTGGTCTTTTAATGACGCTTGTATTTGATAACATTATATCTATAGCATGTGTTTCATCTATTACTTTTTCCTTTGTTGTTTCATCGAGTTTGCGCCACGTAGTCCCTCTACGGTTGATCAGATTTTCCCAACCCACCTGCTTGCTCCATTCCCGGAGTTTATTTTCAGAAATACCTTCTTTTTTATAATCGTGAAAGTCGAAAAGAATATTATTTTCTTTGAGCCAGTTCAGGGATTTCTTTACCGTATCGCAATTTTTAATACCGTATACTTTCATTTGTGAGTTCATCTATAACCTTTTAATTTTTAATAGCAATTTTCAAAGCTTCCCGACAAAGTGTCCATACAAGCTGTAAGATCTAATATTTCTACTTTTCGAAAATCAATTTCCTGCCCTTCACTTTGCAAGGCAATAAAGCCTTCGTTGAGCAATTTGCCATCTACTTTTAAGGTAGGGTCATAATTATTTACCACTCCTCCTCCAATTTGCGGTTGAGAATATTGAAGCACCGTGTCTCCGTTAATCAAATGCGTGACCAGCGAGTCTCCCAGAACTATAAGTTCTGCTGTAATCCATTGGTCGCCGTAATAAGTTTTAGAGCTGGAATTAATACAATGTCTTGGATCCACCTCACCATTGTAAACCACATCTGTGCCGGGGGAACACATATTGCCAGTAGGTCTTTCTTTGCCTTCTTCCAAACCTGCCAATAATTGAAATTCTACCGAAATAGGCCAATCCTGGTCTACCAGCATGGTTCTGGGATCTTGCGAGTGAAACATGATACCACTATTTTTTATCGTATATTCCGGAGCATCCTTTTGCCAGCCATCTTCTACAAAACGATATTCTACTTTTAAATGAAAATAGGAGTAGGGCTTTTTATAATAAAGATGGCCAAACTGGTCATTAAAATCTCCATACTCATCATAGCGAACTTTTAATATTCCATCCTCTACCCTGAATGTGTTGCCAAAATTTTCCCCGACTTCGTGATGGTTTATTTTAACATACCAATCTTGAATGTCATTGCCATTAAAAAGTGTCTCCCATTCATTTTGTCCTTTGTTTTCTTGGGTAGTACTATCGCTTACTTGTTCAGTAGCGCGCTGTTTGGTGCTATTTTCTTGTTTAGCACTGCAGCTGAAGAAGAAAATGCAGCTGCACATAATTACTATATTGGAAAATCGATTTGTAGGAATTAGTTTGTCACGCAATGGTTTCATGTTATCGGTGTTATTAAAGAAGATGGGTATAAAAAATCAAGAATAGTAAGGTTATTAAACAATGCGAATATAAAAATCTTATCATAATTAAAGGCTAGAGAAGCAATTAAATATTTTATCACCCTACTGACATTAGGCTGTCACTACCCGTGCTTTTCTTTACTATAATTTTTTAACCTTTAAATGATTGATAATCATGGAAAATTTAATTCAGAAAAAAGAATCGGCCACATCTGACATCACGCTAGAATCGAGTGCAATTTTAAAACATTGGCAGGGACATCGCGGATTGACAAGGCGAATGATCCAATCCTTTCCGGAAGATAAACTCTTTCATTATTCCATTGGCGGTATGCGGCCGTTTTCTGCTATGGTTATGGAATTGATAGGAATCGCATCTCCAGGAATTCAAGGAATGCTGTCAGGCGAATGGCAAGAGATTGGAGATCTGTCAGATGACGCTCAAGCTGCCAAACCTGAAACTAAAGAACAACTCCTTAAACTATGGGATGACGTGACCGAGAAAATTGACTTACTCTGGCCGCAGATTCCACCTCATCGGTTTTTAGAAGTAGATGTGGCTTTTGGTCAATATGAAAATCCGGTTTATAAAACGCTGTTTTACTTTATCGATAATGAAGTACACCATAGGGGACAGGGTTATGTTTACCTCAGGTCATTGGGTATAGAACCACCTCCTTTTTGGGACAGGGATTAAATAATTCCGGTGGAAATTGTAAAAGAAAGAAAGGCTTGACATCGAAATAATTTCGATGTCAAGCCTTTTGTTATTGTTTTATTGTCAACAAGGGCTAATAATTCCTTCCGTAAAGTAGTACGCTTTTTATCTGTGTACCCGCAAAAGAATACGAGAGGGATTTATCAACATAAGATTTAGACTTATCATTTGGGAAAAAAGAGACCGAATTAGGGACCTTGAAACCCCAGGTTCCTGACAATCTAAGTTCGCCCGGCGCGATGATTGCCACATGGCCCAAACCTTCTTCATTTAAATAAATAGCAACAACTGCTTTTTTTGAGTTTGCCAGATCTTGTGCCTTACTTAACGCTTCTTGCTCATATCCCTTGCCAATCAAAGTCCACTTGCCACTGCTCTCTAAAAAGGAAGCAATTTCAGCAGTCAACATATATCTTTCCGAGGTCTTTGAGTAGAAGTCATCTACGTTATAGAGTGTTTTTAACGCAGCTCCCATAAATTTATTACAAGGACTTACGCCCACTGTGCCAGTGTCATCGCAATTTTTTAGTAATTCAAGTTCTTTGTTTGAATCTGCCTTCCAGTTACTGTTAAGACTTTGCCCATAGGCTATAGATGAAAAAAGGATTAATGTGATTACCAACAATCTTTTCATAGCAGAATGTTTTATTTAGTTTGAAACTGTAAAGTAAGGCAAACGTTAACTCGAAACGTGGCAGAACAATCGGGATTTAGTACATGTGTTATTTTATCCTCAGGATTATTTCTTGAGGATTAAAGGTCCCTGTCCTTTCAATGTTATAAAGTGAAGGCCATTTATCATTCTCTCTTTATGAGCAGAAAGAAAGAGGTGAGGTTAAAAAAGCTTAATTAAATGTCACATCACCCCCACACATCTCTTCCAATATTTAACTCTGCCTGTTCATCCTTCTCTTTTAGCCACCGAACTTCCTGCACAGCGGCTAAAAGATAATAGCGCGGCCCCGGATCGATATCATTCCAAAACTAGAAATGAATTGTGTACATCACAACAGGAAGTAAAGTTAATTGCTCATAAAATTCTACCTTATTGGTATTCTCGTTATAGAATGGTTCAAGCTTCGCCTTATTATTTGTAGCATTTTGTATGTCTATTTTAAATTCCTGACTTATTTTCTTACTGTCAATTCTGTAGGCCACCGCAAGGTTTGCAATAAAAACATCATCTGCTCTCTTTGAAAAAGCTTTATCTTCTTCATATACGGTCTGGTCTTGCTCTATGGAGGCTTGTAAATCAATAGGAGTATACCTTCTGGCTCCTAAGAGGGTAATTTTTGTATTAAGGCTGATTACTTTTTTCTTGCCATTGTTGCTGTTTAGTTCAAACTCTTTTCCAAATAATAAATTACCCGTATAATTTCCGTTAAATCTGGTATGTCTTTCTATTCCATCCAAAGCTTTGTATTTAGAATCATACACGGAACCGGTTAACAGAAAGTAATAATTGTCTGCAAAGTAACGCTCCAAAGTCAGTTCAATACCAATGTTTTCGCCCGTACCTTCATTTGTTAAAACTCTGTCGGTAAATCCATCTATTTGATTAATTAAAGAATATGAGCTGCTCATTCTATTTTCAACAGAAAGATTGTATAGCTTTTGATAATAAGCTTCTGCCTTTAAAAACAAGTTGGCACTGAGTCGGTTTTCATAACCCACTACATAATGGACTGCCTTGGAAAAGCCGATATCTTTGTTGGGCATTGAGGGTGTGCCATCTTCTTTGTAGATAATGGAGTAGTAATTAGGCAACGATTCCATTTTTCCATGGATCCCAAAGCCGGCCGTGAATGCCTGCGTAGGCTTAAATTGCCATTTTAATCCTGCCCGTGGTTCAAAGGAGAATTCATCATTCAAGCTTATCCCATGGGAATGGATACCGCTCACAATGGAAAGATTTTCCCAGGGACGGAATTTCCAGCTGATAAAGCTTTGATAATGACCGGCATCTCCCTTAATATTCTGCTCTGTCACAAATTCCCCTAATTCTTTATCAAAAGTTTCATAGTAGAAATCAAAATAGTGGTGGGTGTAAAGCAGGCCAACTTGCAGATTATGCCTGGCATTAAATTTATGATTAATTGTGGTTGTACCCTTGACCGTATTTTTATTTAATTCGAGTTCTTCCAATTGTATTAAATTACTCACTTCGTTCGGTTCATAGCCAAGAAATCCACTGCCATTGTGAGAAACAGAAAAGCTGTTTTGAAGGTAGGTTTTTGAATTTAATGCCCAATACTGCGTAACACCCACTACACCCATATCCGCCTGATAATCATATTTTTCAAGTAGCTTGTCTTCATCTTCCTCATCAAACTCTTCCTCTATAATATTGCTTTTTCCGCCAAGCCCGAATATCGAAAATGTTCCGAGGGATTTGGTTGGAAGAAAAACTTTAAACGACAGATCCTGATATTTGGGAATCCCGTCGAAATCTACCAGTCCCAAATTATTTAAGAGGGATAAGGTAGAGTACCGATAATTTACTAAATAGGAAGACCCTCCACCTTTTTTGAAAGGCCCTTCAATGGTCGCATCTGTGCCGAGCGCCCCAATGGATAAGCTGTATTCTCTTTGTTCGTTATTCCCTTTTCTTAATTTCATATCAAAAACACCCGAAAGCGCATTTCCATACTCCGGAGCAAAAGCGCCTGTATAAAATTCTGAATTTGCCAGCATGCTACTATTTAAGGCATTGACAGGTCCGCCTGTGGCACCTTCATCTGAGAAATGGTTTGGGTTAGGAATCTCTATTCCTTCAAGTCTCCACTGGATACCTTTGGGTGAATTACCACGGACAATGATGGAATTATCGCCACTTGGGTCTGCACTTACACCTGCATAACCCGATACCATTCGGGCAGGATCATTAAAGGATCCTGCATACCGCTTTGTTTCTTCTACTGTAAATCCTCTGGCACTAATAAGCGCCATTTCATTGGATATCTGAGATTTGTCCCGATCAGAGGTGATTAACACTTCTTCCATGCTCACAAGCGATTCCCTCAGTTGAATATCTAAAACTACTTCCTTACCTGATGTTACCAGTATGTTGGGTAGCAGCTTATCTTCATACCCAATATAGCTGATCGATAGAGAAACCCGCCCCACTGGTACATTTTCAATTCTAAATGTGCCGGATGCATCTGTACTTGCTCCTAAAAAAGTTTCTGAATCCAGCACCACTATATTCGCTCCCGGTAAAGGGGTTCGTGAATCCTGGTCAATAATTTTCCCTCTAACTGTCTGGGTAATATTTTGTGCATTTGTATCCAGAGAGTTTGACAAACTGAAGATAATAATTAGGAACAGGAATTTTATTTTTACTAATGACTTTGTCATGATTGATTAAATTAATAGTTACAGTTTAATTCGGTTTTGCAATAATAAGAATGTGCTAAAATCTAATACCCACGTTTATTCCAGGGTAAATAATAACTCTGGTACTGCCATGCGTTTCATCATAGAAAGAATTGGGAGTTTCAAATAATCTTCCGCCAGGGTTTTCTTCACTAGTCTTGATTTTTGTTACCATCACGTTCAGGGAAACACCTCCATAGAGGGTCAGGTGGTTCATGAACTGGTAAGAACCATTGATTTTCAATTTGTTCAACTGATTTAATTCGCTGGTCCACCATTCATCTTCATTTACCTGATAATTGATAGCATCTATGTTCAGTCCTGCTTTTTGGCTTAAAGATATATAAGTACCCAAACCAAAGCCTGGAGCCCAAATATTGGCACCATTCTGTTCTTTATAAGCAACCGAAAAAATGGTATACAAACGTTGGGAGCCCATCTTGAAATTAATATTTCCATAAAAGCTCTCGTTGGATTCCAGTTCGATAGCTTTATAGCCATTTTTTACAATGTTTATCAGACCTACCTGGACTCCTTTTTGAATAGTGTCTGCAATGTTTATAATTCCAAACTGGACTCCCGAAAGCGTTTTGGTTTTGTTGAGCAAGCCCGAAATTTGCACGCCCTGAACGTGATTGCTTTTATTAATGAGTCCTGCGATCTGAGCCCCTTTTAGTGAGTCTGCATTTAAATTAACTACTCCAGCAGCTTGCAATCCTTCGATGGAACTGCGGTTTATATTAATTACTCCGCTGATTTGACCTCCGTTTGTCGGAGCTACACTAGAGCCATCAGTAGTTGCTACTGTATCAGCAGATATGTTTATTATGCCTGCTGCCTGAAGTCCTCGGAAGTAAGCTACAGTGTTTATTAAACCTGAGATTTGTGCTCCTTTCAGATTTCCTTTGCCTAAGTTTCCTAATCCTGCAAATTGTGCCCCGATTATAGAACCGTTTGTTTTATTTACAAGTCCTCCTAATTCTAAGCCACTTACTCCGGCGGAGGAGCCAAAAAGGACATTGTAGGAGAAGTTGTTGACGGTCTGATCAGAAAGTTTTCCGTTCGTTCCAATCGGTGTTACGAATGAAATTTGTATGGGGCGAATTATGATGCTATCGCTTTGTGCTTTTAGCGAGCTCAAGCTTGTCAAACTTAAAAGAATAGATAAAGTAAAAAATTTAATAGATTGTAAGTACATGTTTTTGTTTTTTTTGATTTATACAGGCATGACAATCGATCTTTATTTTACCCTTACTCGGAAAGGAATTTTTTTTGAAAAAGATCGAAAAGTTGGAAGTTGGAAGTAGGAAGTAGGAGGTAGGAGGTAGGAGGTAGCGATGACATCCCTCTTTATCCCAAAGCAACTGAAGCTTTAAGCTTGCTGCATAATAGAAAGAATAGGGATGTCATCGCTTTCGTGTCTGAAGTTTTCGTTTCCAAACGGCAGATGCTTTTTAAAACTTTAGAGCTTCGTATAATTCTGTGGTAAATTTATGCCAAACTTCGGAAGTCGTGCTTAATGGACTAACCAAAATTTACCAATGAATAGCCACTCTTCCGCCGATCCACAGATGAGCTTGTGAAGAGCCTATTTCTGTTTTTACGATTGAGTTGGGGGCAAGGCTGGTGAGAAAATCCCCTGTTTCGGGATCTTTCCATTCAGAAAGCCAGAAATTAATTGAAGGCCCTGCAGAAAATGAAAATCCTTTTTCTTTTCTTAGGATCAGGTTAATATTTAGACGGTTTAAAAGTCCCAAATCCTCCTGGAACTCATCCCCTTCATTTACCCAGTTTCCCGAATATTCGAAGTTTAAAGAGAGTTTTTTGCTTAAAAGCCTTTCAGTTCCCACACCATAACCAAACGTCCATCTTTTTTCACCGTTCCAACTGCCATAACCCGCTGAAAAAATATTATAAAATTTTCTTACACCTGTTTTAAAGGAGACGTTGGCGGGAATAATTTCATTGGTAGAGAATTCCAGTTCATGAAATCCTTGCTTTACAAAGCTTAGAAGGCCAATAGGAATACCGGAAGCGGAGTCAGCAATATTAAAAAGTCCTATCTGCACCCCATCAACATATTTTGCATAATTAAAAATGGAACCGATCTGCGCTCCGGTAACTTTGGACGTAGCGATGTTTCCAATGCCTGCGACCTGCATTCCATCAGAATTTTTAGCCGTATTGATCAATCCTGCAACTTGAATTCCCTTTACCTGCCCTGCAGTATAATTAATTAATCCTGCCAATTGGGTACCGTTTACATTTTTGCTGACATTGGCCAAGCCTCCCAGTTGAAGCATTTTGACATCCTTTGTGGCAATGTTAATGATTCCTGCAAATTGTACACCATCTACATTTTCAGTAGTGGTATTACTGATTCCTGCAACTTGCCATCCTTCCATTCTTCCGTTAAGTACATTGCTGATTCCCGCAAATTGTACTCCCTGTAAAGTATCAAAAAGCACATTGGCAATTCCACCAATCTGAAATCCGGAAAGAGAACCTTTATTATGATTAAAAATGCCCCCAAGCTGAAATCCGCTCGTATTCCTTCCCACAACATTACCAATTCCAGCTATTTGAAAACCTTGTACATCTTTGCGGATAATGTTAAAAAGCCCTCCCAGTTCAAATGCATTCACCCCATAGGCATATCCCGCTAAAATATTAAGAGAAACTCTGTTTTCTATCAGACCGCTCATTTTTAAGTTAGAACCTAGCCGGGGAAGAAAGGAAACCTGAGCTGATCTCCGGCGAATAAAATCAAGATTTTGGGTTCTGATAAACAATTGAGAAGGCACTAGTTTTCGCACCAGTGGCAAAGATTCTACAGAAGGACTCGGATTGACTTTGATTTTATCTAAAGCAGGTACGGTGTTTACAGGCCTTAGTAAAATTTCAATTTTTTGATCTTCGGGAGTAATAAAGATAATGGAATCTTTAAAATCTCTGTTATTGATGGACAAACTTAATTGCTCAAACTGTGTTGGGACAGACATCGAAAAAGAACCATTTTCATCGGTCACATCGGAAATCAGGCTACTAACCTCATAAATAATGATGTTGGATAAAGGTGCTTTGGTAGAGATATGATAAACCTGGCCCGAGATATTATATTTTTCTTTCTTACGCGAATCATCGAAAGGAAGTGATTTCAGCAATATGAGGTGATTTCCAGCGACTTTATATTCTATATTTTCAGGCAATACTTTATCAAGAGTTGCCTTTACTGTCTCATTCTTTGAATTATAGGATATCCGCTGGTTTGAGGCAAGTATGGAAGCATCATAAGAAAAAGTGAAATTCGCAATATCTGATATTTCTAATAAAATATTTTCTAATTTTTCATCCCCCGCCTTCAGGCTTACCTTTCTTTTAAGCAAATTGTCTTGTGCATGCGCATTATACACGCTAAAAAGTGCACAGAAAAACAGTAAACAAAAGAACTTTACTTTAATTGCAACCACTGCCTGAAATTGTATACTGGTTATTTTGTTCCAGAACTGTAAGGTTGAAGTTCATATTGATGATGTCAAAAATCTGATCAATATCCTCTTCATAAAATTTAGCAGAAAGCCGGCACTCGAGTATTTGCTTATTGGCAATGTTGATGCTGATATTGTATTTTTTTTCGAGCGTAGCAAAAACTTTTCCCAATTTTTCGTTCTGAAAAACCAGGGTCTGGGATTTCCAAAACAGATCATTCGGGTTAAATGCAAGTGACTGAGATTGTTTTGTATCCTTGTCTATTGCAATGCTCTCACCCGCCGTTAGAACTACATCAGTCCCGGAAGCGACAACTTTTACCTTCCCCTCCTCAACGCCAACA
This sequence comes from uncultured Flammeovirgaceae bacterium, assembly GCA_946886805.1. The sequence goes on from CAMPJM010000018.1 coordinate 18,262, forward strand.
AAAATGGTGGACAGGCTATCATAGGCCTTCACATAAAAGGAAGTGCCCAGCACTGTTATGGTGGCACCATCCACGGCTACATGAAAGGGCTTCTGCTCGTTTTTTGTGACATTAAAAAAGGCCTCTCCTGTAAGGCTGACAGCCCTTTCATTGTCTCCAAATTCCTTCTGATAGGAAAGTAATGAATGAGCGTTCAATGTTGTCACGGATCCATCGGGGAGTGTATCTGTTACAACATTTTCACCTGCCACCAATTTTATTGCCTCAGTAGACTTACTACGATCATGAAATACGATGAAAATAGTTAATCCAATGACAATTACCGCTGCTACCCTTGATAGATAAAAATACAGGCTTCTGCTTTTAGGTTCAGATTTTTCCGGTTCCTCAAGTACTGCATTGCTTGAATTTACCCTGTCTTTAAATTTATTCCAGCCGGCTTCTACATCAACCGCTGAAGGTGGATGGGAATAAATCTTACCTGTTTCTAACCAAAGAGATTTTATTTGAGAAAAGGCATGCTGATTTGCTTCAGATTCGGCAAGCCAAACTTCAACGACATTAATCTCCTCAGCACTTGCTTCATCCGCAAGAAACCTGGCTATCAATTCATAATCAATATTTGATTCTTTATCAGCCATTCAGTTCATTTATATCATGACAATCGAAATCACTTTTACCCTTACTCCTTGTAAAACTTTTTATAACCAATTGATAAACAATTTAATAGAGCTAATTATTAATAGTAGCAGTGGAAGATACTCAGCTAAATTTTCTTTTAAGAATTTCAAGGCCTTACCCATTTGTGCTTCAACCGTTTTTACAGAAAGCTGTAGTTCAGCAGCAATTTCTAGGTATTTTAAACCTTCATACCTGCTAAGTTTAAAAATTTTCTGTCGTTCGGTTGGCAATAAGTTTATGCTGTCTTCAATTTTTTGTTGAAGTTCAAGTTCCACCATCGTATCCAAATGCTTGCTTTCTTCCTCTTTCAAAGTGTGTAGTTGCGCTACTGCATACTGCGACCGAACTTTGAGATGTTTTAGATGGTTGAGACAGGCATTTCGCACTGCTTTGTAAAGGTAAGCTTCTAATGCTCCATTAATTTCCAGAAAGGTTCTTTTGTTCCAATAGTTAAAGAAAACCTCCTGAACAATTTCTTCAGCCTGGTCCAGATCTGAAATATATTTGTTTGCATAACCACATAAACCCGCATAGGAAGATTTAAACACTTCTTCAAAGGCTTTTTCATCGCCAGTTTTAATTCTTAGGTTTATATCTTGAACAGTGATCAATGTTTTATCCCAGGTGATTATAACGCAAAATTAGCTTTAAAATAGAATTTTCCAATTTAAAGAATTTTTTAACTACCCAGCATCAAAGGCCGTCATTCCTGACGAAGCGGAGCGAAGATCAGGAATCCCTATCTATGAAATGC
>CAMPJM010000019.1 GCA_946886805.1 uncultured Flammeovirgaceae bacterium
CGATGGGTATGGCTATATCATGCCCGTCGAGGTTTTTAAGGATGAAGTCACCCAGACCACCATCAAAATAAATTACATGGCAAGTTATTGAGGGGGAGGGGAAAATACCCTTCTGGCTACTCCGACAAATTCGTCTTTCAATTGGAAAATCCCGTATCTATTAGCCACCAAAATTAGATCAATGCAGACTGCCTCAGGAGATCGATTTTGTAAATCGATCAGAATTTGTCAAAATTCTTCTATGCACAGGCAAAGGAAGCAGGCTCGGAAACGCAGCCAAAATTTGAACATGCACCAGAAATATAGAAGGTTCCAGGATCCTTCCTTCGTCAGGATGACAAAAACGGATTTAATTACCGTAATTTAAAAAGACAACAATTTAGCTTAAGTTGTAAAAAAAAAGCGATTTGAAAATTCACTCTCCTAGTTACGCCGTTAAATTCTTCCTTTCGATCGAAAATTTCCATAACTCTGAAGAGCCAAGCCTCGACCAACGCAGACTGCTTCGCGAGATCGATTTTGTAAATCGATCAGAATTTGTTTAAAATTCTTCTAGGGGCAAGAATGAGGGGGAGGATTTGATAAGGCAGCCAAAATAGAACACGCAGCGGAAATATAGAACCTACCAAGATCCTTCCTGCGTCCTTTAGATTTAATCACCGTAACTTAAAAAGACAACAATTTAGCTTAAGCTATCGAAAAAAAGCGATTTAAAAAATCGCTCTCCTGGTTACGCCGTTAATTCTTCTTTTCAAATGGAGAAATTCGGAACAATATATTTTTTACTGACGCAACCATTTTAGACGACTTTGCATCTTATATTTACAAGGCTTCACAATGAACTTATTTGTGCAAAAATCTACAGGAGAAGACGAACTTATCGAGGGATGTAAAAAAAACCACCCCAAGTCTCAAAGAGATCTTTATGAAAGGTTCTCCGGGAAAATGTATTCTCTCTGTTTGCGCTACATAAAGGAGGAAACGGAAGCCGAAGACGTCCTGGTGGGCGGATTTATGAAAATATTTAATAAAATAGAACAGTACCAAAGAGAAGGAAGTTTTGAAGGGTGGATCCGGAAAATTATGGTGAACGAATCTCTGCAATATATAAGACAAAACAAAAACATGTACCTACAGGTAGACATAGAAAATGCTCAATATACATTTAATACAGATGCGGTTGAGAGCCAATTAGCTGCCGAAGATCTGTTGAAAATGGTTGGTCGGTTACCAATGGGCTACAGAACAATATTTAATTTATATGCTATTGAAGGATATTCTCATCAGGAAATAGCAGATATGCTCGACATTTCAGTTAATACGTCAAAATCTCAACTAAGCCGAGCAAGAGCATTGTTACAAAAAACATTGTCGAGTGTTTCCGGAATTTTGAAAGAAAAGGAAATTAGTCATGAAGGATAATAAAACAGATAAAATATTCAGGGATAAGCTCCAAAATTTTCAAAAATCCCCACGCCCAGATGCCTGGAGCAAAATCAACGAGCAATTACATAAGGACAAGAAAACTGCAACATTTCTGTGGTGGCACAAGGCGGCTATAATACTGGTTCTCTGCTTAAGCGGATTTCTTATCTTCTATAAAATGAGCAATCACAACCGCAATCAACCAAACAATCTGACGGATCTAAAATCGGATCAGTCGGAAAACCTGGGGATTAATCCAACAACAAATATTGCTGAAAAAAGAAGTAGTTCAACAGAACCAAATACAAGCAATCTTAACGCTGATCCCATTCAGGAAGAAACTCCGGTTACTATTGAACCAGCAACTTATCAATATATTGCAAAAGCAGCGAAAAGCAAAGCTCCCAAACCAGAAATCAATATTTCAACTGTTCATAAAAACTTATATGAGGAGGCAGCAATGCCAGAAAATGAAATAGGAAATCAACCAACAATCGCAAATGCTTCTTTAGAAGAAGGAAAAAAAATAATAGTCAATAATAAAAGCACGCCCCCTATTACAATAGAATTTAAGTCGGGGAAAAAGGCCGCAAAAGAAACATTATTAGCGGACACTGAACCTGAAAAAACAAAAGGAAGTCCAGCGTTTAACTTTAAAAAACTACTATCAAAAGTGAAAGAAGGTGAAATTGGACTTGCGGACATCAGACAAGCTAAAGACGATTTGTTTGCTTTTGATACGTTTAAGGAAACTTCAAAACGCACAAATAAATAAATATCATGAAGAAGTCAAAAAATGCCCTAAGTCAGATTAAGAATTAATTCTGAACTGACTTTCATATCATCAAATAAAACAATACAGTCATGAAAAATGAATTCAAGAAGGTGGCTTTTTTAGTCGCCCTGCCATTCCTTTGTCTTGTAAATGGTGGATACGCACAAGAAGATGTAGCAGCGGATACTATTGTCATTAATTTTGGCAACGAAAGTAAAATTATCATCTATGTGAATGATAAAGATGATTTGCAATCATTGGTCGATTATGACGTCAATGCCATGCTAGACGATTTGAACATTCAAATCCAAGATGCAGGAGGGGAAGTAAGCTACCTAAAAATTGAGGATAAAAGTGGCGAAAGGTATTTAGCTGATACCACTATTATAATTGACAAAGACAAGGAAACTTATGCACACCGAGACAATACTGAACCAGAGTGGAAAAGCGATGAAGAAGAAGATGATGAGGATAGAACCATTCACAAAAGCATTGTTATCAAGGCCCCAGGTTTTAGTACCAAAGAACGAACAAAAAGCAAACACAGTTTTAATGTGGAATTTGGCTTAAATAATTATTTTGAAAATGGAAATTTAGGCGCAACACGCTCAGAAGATTATGCGGTAAAGCCCTTCGGGTCCTGGTATGTTGGATTAACTTCAAAAAGGAAAACAAAAGTAGCGGGTTCGTTTTTTATCGAATGGGGAGGAGGAATCAGTTGGTATAACTTTAAAATGGAGGACCCTGATATAAGAATACTTAAAGGTGAGGAAGGAGTGGTTTTTCACCACGAACCTACCGAAGTAAACGGGCTCAAAAGTAAATTAACAGCTTCTTTTATTAACATTTCCATTATTCCTTTATTGGATTTTAGCCAAGGCAGAAGAAAAGAAGCCATAAATATTTCTGAAGGACCGTTTAGCATAACAAAATATAATAGACAGGGATTTAGAGTTGGTTTTGGACCATACGTTGGATACCGGCTAGGCAGCCACTCAAAATTTAAATTTGAGGATAACAATGATGTTGAAAAAGACAAAGACAGAGGCTCGTTTTACTTAAATAACCTCAGGTATGGCCTGCGACTACAATTGGGCTATAAAGGACTTGATTTATTTGCAAATTATGATTTAAACCCATTATTTAAGGAAGGCCACGGACCTGAATTAAATGCTTTCAGCTTTGGGATTATTATTTAGGTATAAAGGTTCACGCAAAGGGCGCAAAGTTTTAACGCAAAGACCGCTAAGAAAGTAAAATAGTTTGTAGCTGCCAAAGGTTACAAGCTATTTTCAGCTCTTAAAATCAAGGTTCTTTATCCTCACCATACAAGGACGGGGAAATATTAAACTCCTTCTTAAAGTATTTGGTAAAATATTTTGGGCTGTTAAACCCGACTTTATAAGCCACTTCAGCCACGGTTAACTGGCTTTTTTCGAGGTATTGTGCGGCTCTTTGTAATCTTATTTTTCTAATAAACTCCAAAGGTGATTGCCCCGTTAGGGAAACCAACTTTTTATAAAGATTGGCGCGGCTCATTCCCAATTCCTTGCTCAGTATTTCGACTGAAAAATCAGGGTCTGTAATATTTCCTTCCACTAATTTAATAGCTTCCCTGATTAATTTATCGTCAAGTGAGGTAATGTCCACATCACTGGTTTGGACGCTTATTTTCTTTTCGAGGATCTTGTGCAACAAATTTTGCTGAGATATTAGATTTTTTAGTCTCGAGAGCAAAATTTCAAAATTAAATGGCTTAGTCACATAATCATTTGCTCCGATATTTAAGCCTTTTAATTTTTGTTCTTCTGCCGACCTTGCGGTCAGCAAAACAAAAGGTATGTGCGAAGTACGGGAATCTTTTTTTATTTTTTGGCAAAACTCAATCCCATCCATTTCTGGCATCATAAGATCACTCACTATCAGATCAGGCATTTCGGATAAAGCTTTTTGCCAGCCTTCAATTCCGTTTTTAGCTTCGATAATGTTGAAATGAACACCTAAATTATCCCTGAGGTAAAGCCGGAAGTCCTCATTATCTTCTACTATCAAAACGACAGGCTTTTTTGAACTGCCATGGTTTTCTATTTTAGCAACTGAAGCGCTATCTTCATCCTTTGTTTCGATAAGCTGTTGTTCATTCTGCGGCTTTGTTCCTACGGCTGCACGCTGCATTTCCTTAACAGGAATAGTTACGGTAAAGCAACTTCCGCTTCCAAAAATACTTTCGACACTAATAGTGCCCCCATGAATTCTAACAAATTCTTTTGTTATAGAAAGCCCAATGCCACTTCCTTGGTTGACCATACTGCTGGGAAGGTCGTTTCTAAAAAACCTCTCAAAAATCTTATCCTGCATATCTGCCGGAATACCTATTCCTGAATCTTTTACTTTAATCTCAAGTATTTTTATCCCCTCTGAGTCTGAGTCATTTTCTAAGCAGTTTACTATAACCTGAATCTTTCCATCCTCCGGTGTGAATTTAAACGCATTTGATAATAAATTAAAAAGCACCTTCTCTAATTTATCCATATCAAATGAGGTCTTAAGCTCCTCCACATTGGATTGAAAAGAAAGCCTTATATTTTTCTTTTCGCTTAAATCTGAAAAAGAATGCACAGATTCTTCAATAAACTTCACAACATTCCCTTCCGACAGGTGTAATTTTATACCATCCAGCTCAATTTTTCTGAAATCCAACAATTGATTGACCAGGTTTAATAATCTCCTGGCGTTCCGATGAATCATCTCAAATTGCTTTTGATAAACCGACTCACCATTTTTCTCAAGCATTTTTTCAATTGGCGCTAGTATTAGCGACAAAGGGGTACGAAATTCGTGACTCACATTGGTAAGAAATCTAATTTTCATCAGGTCCAGATCGTGCATTTGCTTCGCTTCCCTTCTCTCCTGTTCTATCCTAAATTTTGCCCTTTCTCTCTGAAGCATTATCCTTCTGCCCAAGTAAAGACCTCCCAAAATAAGAAGGCTATAAAGAGCATAGGCTTCTCTGGTCTTCCAAAAAGGCGCAAGGACTGTTATTTTCAGGCTTTTTCCTAATTCATTCCAGGAGCCATCATTATTAGAGGCTATGACCATGAGTTCATAGTTGCCCGGATCAAGGTTGGTATAGGTGATGCTTCTGTTATTACTATCCCCATAATGCCAGATTTTATCAAAGCCCAGCAATTTATATTTATACCTATTCTTCTCAGGTTGAAAAAAACTTAATGCAGCGAATTCTACTGAAAAGAAATTTTCATCATGTTTTAGGGTAATGTCCTCTATAAACGCTAATGATTTAGGTAAAATCACCCTATCTCCTACCTTTTGCCCTACCGCAAGGCTTTCCCCAAACAGTTTAAAATCTGTGAAAACCACTTTGGGCGTATTTGTATTCAATAGCAGCTTCGATGGATCAAACATATTGAAGCCATTGGGGCCACCGAAAATCAATTGCCCTTTAGAAGTCTTGAAAGCGGCATTTTCATTAAAGACCATTTCCTGCAAGCCATCGCTTTCTTCATACTTCCTGATCTTAAAGTTTAAGCCCTCCCCTTCCTCAAAAATAATGTTAGCCAAGCCGTTGGGAGTTCCTAACCACAAGTTATTATCGTTATCTTCCAGAATAGTAAGAACGGCATGGTGAGGAAGCCCATCGCCAATAGTTATTTTTGAAGAAAAATTCTCGTTACTATAAAGGGCCAATCCTTCTTCGGTCGCAACCCATATTCTCTTTTGGCTGTCATTGAAGATGGAAAAGACGGTATTTGAAGGCAAACTATTTCCGTTCCCTTTTTCATTGGCAAAATGCACGATTTTCCCATTTCCAGGATATATGATATCGATCCCCTCATTACCTCCAATCCAAATTCTACCAAACTCATCTTCTTCAATAGCTGCTACATAAGAATTGTCAATTGTTTCCGAAGATTCATCTGCTTTGTAATGTCGAAACTCGCCCGTAGAAGGATTAAGCTTTAAAACACCTACGCCCACGGTTCCTATCCATATATTGCCTTTAGAATCTTCAAATAATTCCCAAATATTGTCATCAGGCAAATGATATGGTGCTTTACTGTGAGTATTATAGTGTGTAAAATATTCCCCGTCAAATTTGCTTAAACCGCCGTGATAGGTCCCAATCCATAAATTATTGTCTTTGGTTACTAACAAGCTAACGATTACGTCGGCACTGATACTGTTCGGATCCTCAGGATCATGGCGATATCTTTTAAAAGTTCCTTTTTCACGATCAAAATATAATAAACCCCCACCGTTGGTACCTATCCACAAATTTCCCTTTTCGTCTTCTGCAAAGCGATTTACATCATCGAAAGGTAAACTCGTGGGTTGAGAAGCATAGTTTTTAAAATGATTAAAACGAATAATATTTTTATGGTAATAATTGACACCATTTTTATATGCGCCAATCCAAATAATATCGTCTTTATCTTTGTAAAGAGAATAAATGCTGTTATGCACTAGGCTTTTAGGATTTTCACTATTATGAAAAATGTAATCAATGGAAAAATCTTCTTTGTTTACTACATTTATTCCGCCATGATCGGTGCCTATCCATACTTTGCCCCTGGATTCTTCAACAGCACCTGTTACCAGATTACTATTAAGGCTTTGTTTCGAAACCCCTTTCTGTAGTTTCAAAAATGTATCCTCAGCATCATTAAAATAATATATCCCCCTTTCACTTGAAGGCAAGTAGATCCATAAATCATTATCGCCATCTACCAGAAACTTGTAATCAAACTGCTGTCCGTTATATTTCTGATAAATAAAATCAATCTGTTCGATCACTTTTAGCGACTCCCCATCAAGTTTCTCAAGCATTCCATTTTCGTACAGCACCCAATAATCTCCTTCCGAATTATTGTCCATACCGGCGACTATATTATTATGAAGGGTGTTTTTGCTACCATTGACCTGGGTGAGCGTTGTAGATTTCTTATTTAAAGGATTATATCTGGTAATACCCACTCCATTTTGAATAAACCAATAATTCCCTTCGTCATCTTTATAAATGTCGTTGATATCATTGGTGGGTAAATTATAAGGGATTAAAAAATCTACTACAGCACTGCTAAAAATTTCTTTGACAGGATCATAAATGCTATAGCCATTGTCGGTCTCGATCCAGACGAAACCTTTGGGGTCCTCAAAAATCGAAATTATTATATTTCCGCGAATCGAGGAAGAATCACTGGGATCATTTCTGAATACGTCCAGCTTGTAACCATTATACCGATTAAGGCCAGATCCGGTGCCGATCCAAATATAGCCACGTCGGTCTTTGAAAAAGCAGTTTACCTGGTTGTGGGTTAAGCCGCTATGATTATCCAAAACAGAAAACCGATATTGCTGAGGAATTTCTGCTTTGGCGTAAAAGCAACTTCCAATAATAAAGAATAATGTGAGATAAAAGCCCTTTAATTTTTGGACCATGCTTTAAATAATGTGATTCGACAAGAAATTTACAAAATTTTAAAGAAAACAATTATTATGGGTGAAAATCGTTAGGGAAATCGCCTTTTTGATATTCTGAATTAAATGAAACACGGCTCCTGATCAATAGTACCCGTCCGTATGGACGGATTTTTAATGTAATGACTGGGTTTCATTTGACATCCCTTAATTCGTAGCTCATGCCCAACGTGCTTCCCCAAAAATAAAAAGAGGCTGCCTATGAAGACAGCCTCTCTTTTTTTTATAGATTCTAAAGCCAAACGGAGTTAGAATATCGGTAACAACTTTAAAATTGACGCTTTTTACTATTCTTTTGGTACCACCCTAAAATTATCAAATGCCATATCTGCATTTAAATCTCCAGCGCCATGGAACCAAAATTTGAATCCATAACCATCCTCAGAAACAGCAAGACCCGGTTCAACTATCGCATCAAAGGAGATCGTAATTGTTTGCCATTTTCCTTCAGTATCCAAAGGCGACGTCCACTGATAAGGATTTATATCACCCCAGGCAGGATCAGGCTCAGCAACATGACCAAATAAAATTTTAATAACATTCCCACTAAATGGTTTAATTGTATTTACTTCAAATTTGAAGTTATATTCTGAAGGGTTAAGGATAGCATCTTCCGGAACAAATTCTTTCGTAAGTGCGCCAATTGAGCTCTCAGGACCACCAAATATCTCAGTCCATCCCCAATTACCTACGCTTCCCGTAAACCTGCCAAAGTTACCATTAATTGATAAAGGGTCAGTAGCATCAACTATCAGATCCTTACCCCACCAGCCGATAAACGGATCATTTTCCATACCAAAAAAAATATTCCTGTTGTCATATAACCAGAAAGCTGAAACAGTTTCGCCAAAATTGGTAGTTACAGTAATAGGCCCGGTTTCGGCACCTTCAGGCACTATCACCTCTAAAACTCTTGGATCTTTAACCGGACTTGCAACAATGCCTTCTACCCCACCGGCAAATGTTACTTTTATAGGTTCAAAAAAGAAATTTCCTCTGATGGTCGCAACTTCTCCAACTTGCACATATTCACTAACCATTGAGCTCAGTACCGGAGCATTTATTTCAATAGGGAAATCATAAAAGAGCGTATCACCTATTCCAAACACTACCGCAATTTTATTGTTAACTACTTCCGGCGTTTTTTCCGGAATCACAGTAATAATTGAAGAATTGGTCACAAAAGTAGGAAGGAGATCGGCTTGTTGGTCATTGAACCACACCTCAGTTGCGCCCCCTAAATTTTCTCCCATTATTGCTACCCTATTGGCCAAAAACCCGGCAGTCAGAACAGAATCGGCTTTTTCAGGGTTTACCAACCTCACGTAATGAATTTTAGCCGATTTGGATTGAAGTACATCTTCATCATCTGAACAGGAAGAAAAAAAACCTGTCAGGGCAATAAGCATTACGAGGAATAAGGAATTATATTTATTTATTTTCATCGTTTTTATATTAAAATCAAAAACTTTTTTATTGCGCTTTATAATAATCAACCGCCGGTTCATTTAAATTGGGCGCTGTGCTGACTTCAGATGCAGGCAAAGGAAGTCTGAAATTACCAGAGGTGGCCTCGTAGTAGCGTGGAGTAGTATCTTCCCAGTAACCCACTTCGATTATTTTCCAGCTAGTTGGGTTTGGATATTGATTTGGTTCTATATAAAAAGCTCCTCGATTTTGCTCTCTGATTTTCTTATAAGCTTCTTCCGGATTATAGTAATGCAACCTTACCAAATCATACCAGATAACACCTTCCATGGCAAACTCCTTGGTTCTTTCCTTAAAAATATCGTCAAAGGTAAGCGCACCTGAAAATTGCTGACCTGTTGCTCTTTCATGCACTTCATTAAAATAGTTCAGTGCAGTTGCATCAGTAGTGGAAGTATTGTTTCCCAAGACTGCTTCAGCATAAATCAAATAAACTTCAGCAAGTCTGAGCATATAGGTATCTAAACCGTAGTTTTGCATCCCTGCTTCACTTGCACTTAGTTTACCTGGCACATATTTTTTGATGGCCGCATAACTAACATCCCCATTTTCATTTACAGCATAAGGATAGGTGAATCCCTGTTCTATTTTTCCATCCGCATTTGCATAGGACATATTTTCATAATACATGCCCGGTAGCATAAAAGTAGCTTTAAGCCTCTTGTCAGCAGTGTTACCCTCTAATGTAAAATCGTTTATCATTTCTATTCCATCATAGAGACTCAACATCCAGAAAGTTGCCGACTTGTCCCCTCCCCAACCGTCATCATTTCCAATTGTGCTGTGGTAGGCCAATGAGGCAGGCACAGAATTCGATTTGCCATAGTAAGCATCACCTGGTAAGGATGAGAAATTCCACTGTAAAGAGAAAAGCGATTCAGTGTTGTTATCGTAATTCCCCTGAAATAAGTCACTGTAATTTTCTAATAATGAGGCTCCACTTAGTTCAATTACTCTTTGTGAATAGTATTTGGCGCTGTCCAAAAAGACTTGATTTTTGCTATTAGGCGCAGCGTTGACACCTGCTCTTGTCAGATAGGTCCGAGCCAACATGCCCTCGGCAGACCATTTTGTTAATCTACCTTTTTCAATAGCTGTTTCAGGCAATCCTTCTGCAGCCGCACGAAAATCATTGGTTATAAATTTCCATACACTTTCTTCAGTGTTTTTACGAACACTTAGCGGATCGTTTAAAAGAGTAAGATTATTTTCAATAATGGGCACTTCGCCCCAGTTCAATACGAGGTAACGATATGCCAACGCTCTCATAAACCTGGCCTCTGCAATAGCATGCTTCTTTATATTGTCTGACACTTCCTCCCCTGCATACTGATTTATATTTGAGATAATCGTGTTTGACTGCCCAATAACAGTATAAAAAGATTTCCACGCCTGACTCATTTCGGCTGAATTCGGAGTTACATTAAATCGCACATAATCCTGAAGGTTGTAGGCAGAATATGCAGTTCCACCCCTAAAATCACCCAAAGCAAAAGATGCTGCATTGTTATACTCGAACCAAACCACGTTGTATAGCAGCGAAGTACCTGCCAACACCTGCTCATCATTCTTATAATAATTAGCATCTACAACTGCATCCTGGGGTAGTACTTCCAGAAAATCATCAGAACAACCTGAAATAATGCCGACCAATGCCAAACAAAACCAATATTTTATATTTTTTAAATTTTTCATCTTTTTTAATTTTAGAAATTAAAAGTCAATACCAACACTTACAGAATATACCGGAGTTAATGGGTATCGGCCTCCGTCTAATCCAATAGCTTGATTAGAAGCTGAAGATTTGCTATCTACGTTTGACCCAACTTCAGGATCATAGCCAGAGTACTTAGTAAATGTCGCCACGTTCTGAGCACTTAAAGAAACTCTTGCTCCTTTTACAAACTTTATGTTTGAAAGGATAGAAGGCGCTAAATTATAGGTTAGACTTATATTTTTAATTTTTACAAAAGAGCCGTCTTCCACATACTTGTTTGTATGCTTTGCAAAATTTCCATTTGGATCAAGCGAGGAAATTCTTGGTACATCTGTTCCCGGATTTTCAAGGTATGGGTTACCCTCACTGTCTACCGCTACCCTTGCATAATTGGCAGCATTTGCCATGAAATTTCTGCTTAGGTTTACGTTATTCGGGTTTGTATTTTCATAAGCAATGTAGTTATACACGTCATTGCCTTGAACCGTTGTAATAAGTACATTTAGTTCGAAATTTTTGTAAGAGAAGGTGTTAGAAAGACCTGCAAATAATTTTGGCCATGGATTTCCGATAAAAGTTTGGTCTCTTTCATCAATGATGCCATCTTTACTGATATCTTTATACTTTACGTCTCCTACCCAAACACTATTTTCTGCTATGGCGAGTTCATTCCCGTCATTATCTACTGGTAAAGCACTATCTTCTATTTCTTCTATTGATTGGAAAATTCCTTCTTCTATATAGCCATAAAACTGCCATGGCGCTTCACCGACGACCGTTCTTTGTGTCCAGTTATCTAACCATGGAGAAATCCTGTCCACATGCGCACTTTTAGTATAGAATTCCTTTATGTTTGTTTTAAATGAAGAAACGTTTAAGTTTGACTCCCATTTAAACCCACCCATATCCAGATTCACAGTGTTAATGGCAAAACTCCATCCTTTATTTTCCAAAGCACCAATGTTTACAAAAGGAGCAGCTATGCTGTTTTGACCATCAGTACCCATATAGTCAGGAAGCGGGTTTTGTATTAATAGATTGTCTGTGTTTTTGATATAGTAATCAAATTCAAACTGAATTCTGTTTCTAAACATGGCCAGATTCAGACCAAAGTTATTGGTAAGCGTTTCTTCCCATTGCAAATCCTTATTTGCATAATTTCTTGGCACAAATCCCGATCCCCAAGGAGTAGCAATCATGTTTAGTACACCATAAATATTTCCACTTCCTCCTTGGTTACCTGTTAAACCAGTTTCATACCTAAGTTTGAAGTCAGAAATAAAACCTACATTGAAGAATGCCTCTTCTGAAACCCTCCATGCAGCAGATACTGAAGGGAAATATCCCCATCTGTTTTCAGGGCCAAAGTTCACCGAGCCATCTGCTCTCAAAGCACCCATTAACATGTACTTATCGGCATAGTTATAGTTGATCCTACCGAGGTAAGACTCCATTGCCCATTTGCTTTGTCCACCAGCGTTGCCGGCAATATCACCTCCATTGAGGTCTTTTATATCCACATCAAAACCTTCGCGACTAGCCGTTACGTTTTTATATGTAGAAGCTTGAGATTCATGGTTAGCCATTACACTAAAGCTGTGCCTTCCAAAAGATTTATTATACTGAATCAATTGATTCCAATTCCAATAAGTATTCGTGATTGCCCTGTTTTCTAAATATGCCTCAGAATTTTCTGCATAGCCCAGTTTATATTCCGGCTCGAAATAAAGTGCTTCCTCAAATCCTAAATTAGTATTTAAAGCCGTACGGAACGTCAATCCCTCAATGATATCCACATTAAAATTAAACCCTCCAAGTATCTGACGCTTTGTTAATTCATTGGTCATAAAACTTGCCAGTGCTATAGGATTTGGAGGCATAAATACATCAGAAGGATTATTAACATCAGCACCACCAAAAGTTCCGTCAAATTTCCTTACAGGTACAGCAGGTGATATTTGAAGCGCAGACGAAATGATATTATTGTCTAGGCTTAAGTTTGTAGAAAGTTCTTCTTTCGTTTGGTTGAAACTTAGGTTCGCACCTATTGAAAGCCAGTCTGTGGCCTGATTGTCTAAGTTCAAACGCATAGAATAACGGTCAAAACCAGATCCTAAAACCACACCTTCCTGATCTAAATATTCACCAGATAAGTAATATTGGGTTTTTTCACTACCTCCGCCTATGCTTAGTTGATGTTTGTTCATCGCAGAAGCGCTGAAAAGCTCTTCCTGCCAATCTGTACCTTCCCCTAAAATGGAAGGATCTGTAAGTTCTTCGGGAGTATTTCCACCAGCTATCGCATGATATTCATTTACCATCTGCGCATATTCACTCAGGTTCATCACGTCTAATTTTTTCGGCTCAGTCTGCAGGCTATACTGGTATCCGTACGAGATTTGGATATCACCTTCTTTACCTCGTTTGGTTGTGATCACAATTACACCATTGGTAGCCCTTGATCCGTACAAGGAAGTTGCGGAAGGACCTTGTAAAATCTGCATTGATTCAATGTCAGAAGGGTTAAGGCCGGCCAGGGGGTTAGATGAATTAATGTTGCCATATTGAGGCAAATCTACCTGAATCTGAACCCCATCTATCACATATAAAGGTTGGTTAGTTCCATTGATGGAATTTACCCCACGAATATTAACAGAAACACCACCTCCAGGTTGTCCTGAATTCTGCGTAACATAGACACCAGCGGCGCGTCCTTGGATGGCTTGTTCGATGGTAGTATTTATAGATTTTTGTATTTGTTCAGAACCTATTGTTGCATGGGCACTAGTCATGTCGCCCTTTTTAATGGTACCGTAGCCTGTAACCACCAATTCATCTAAAGTGGTAAGGTCAGGCATCAATTCTACATTAATAGTCGACTGACTGCCAACAGTAATTTCACTGGTTTCATACCCTATAAAGGAAAATGCCAAAACAGCATCACCATTTGGAACCGTGAGTTTATAATTACCATCAATATCAGTAATTGTACCAGAACCAGAACCTTTTATAAGGATATTTACTCCGGGCAAAGGCTCTAAGTTTGAATAATCTGTAACAACTCCTGAGACTTGCTGCTGGGCAAAGGCTCCAGGAATTATCCAGATCCAAAACGAGCTAATCAGTAATAGTTTTTTCATAATTATTTTTGAAAATTTATAATTTCCGCAAAATTAGGAAGCATTTCTTAGCAAGTACCATTAATATAGTTCTATTTTATATTGGATATCACACCTTATTTTTTGGTGCTTTGCCACCTTCACCTTCCAATCAAAAAAGACATATTTACCTTTTATCACCTCATACAGAACAAGATGCAAAAATCAGAGAATGCTTATTCGTTCGTGAAAAGTGTGTGTTCAAACATCTATAATTAATTCCTTCTTACATCTATGGGCGATAATTATTCTAAAAAATTTAGTCTGTTTTGGTAAATAATTAACAGGCAAATATTCCGAATAGAGGATCATTTATTGTTAGCTGGTATAGGTTCTAACTCGGAATTAATGGATCAGGCGGAAAAGCTGGCGTCAAACACATAAATCTTATTTTGTTCTGTTAGCTTGGCATGGCATAAAAAAAGACCGTCATATAAATTAGAAAGCTCTTCTGCGATTTTTTATCTCGAATCTCCGTTTACAATAGTTTTATACGAGGGCGATACAATCGCCGTTCTCGATAATCCTCGTTACAAACGAGGACTATTTTAGAGAGTAGACCAGGAATCCCCATCTAAGTGCTGGAATAATTTAGCGATTTGGAATTCACATCAAGGGATTCCGGATATTTACTCCGTGAAAAACTCCATAAATTCCGCGCCGAAGGCATCCCTTTGGGGGAATGACGATATGTTATTTCGTTATTATACCTGATTAGTTACAATAACTTTAAAACCTATGAAAAAAGCAGTCCAAAAAGATCGCTCCCTGGCAATTGAAATAATTTCAAAGGCTTTTCTTGACAACAAAAGCGTGAATTATGTAATCAAGCAGGGAAATGAAGAAAGCAATATCAGGAAAATAAAAAAACTTATAGATTATGCTTTCAACACGTGTCTTCAAAACGGGGAGGTTTGGATTGATGAAGAAAATATGGGTTGTTTAATGTTTCAAAGGCCGAACGAGAAAAGGTTTTCTATAAATAGCATGCTTTGGGATGTACAACTGGCATTAAATTGCATTGGTATTTCTCGGATTCTTAAAGTGTTGAAAAGGGAATCGATCATAAAACAAAATCATCCCGCCGAGCCATTTTTGCATCTTTGGTTTATTGGTGTTTTACCAGAATTTCAAGGTCGTGGTACAGGAACAAAGCTGCTGAAGATATTGCAAGACAAGGCCAAAGTATTGAACCTGCCTATTTACCTTGAAACCTCGGTCCAAAAGAATTTAAAATGGTATACAGACCAAAACTTCAAAATCTACAATACTATTGATTTTGAAGACCACAAATTGTATTTGCTGAGAAGTACATGATTAGTACGTTTTAAAAGAAGTCGTTGGAATTGTATTTTTATAAACATTATCGGTCCAATGAAAAATCTACAACTCCTATTTTATGGCAAGGGGGCTCCGCCGTAGGAATGAAGTCTTGCGCAAATAAACGCTGAAAGAACCATTGCACTTTGAGAAAAACGCCAAACTAAACCTATAAGGTTTGAAGACTTTGCAGGCTTTTGCACTTTTGCGTAAGCTGGCCATACCTTTAGAGTTTTGCGGAAGTTTGGAAACCTTATAGGTTTTTAGTATCCGGTCGCTATCCCCCTCCAGCGACCATCCTTGCTTTTTGTAGAGTGTGGAATTTTTGATATCAATACATTTCAAGCCCCTGCCTATCGATACTTTCTATCATAGCATTGAGGAGATCTGAGGGGGCGGAGTAGGAATGACTTTTTAGTATCTTTTTGGTTCCTGCTTAACATGACGTATCCGTAATATCCTAACCTCTTTATCAGTGAGTCGATATGCTATCCGATAACTGTGAATTTCAAAAGCACGAAAATCTCCAGTGTTATGGAGTTTAAATTTATCTGGTGGATATTTCTCTGGATGGCGTTTTAGCTCTTCCAATGTAGAGAAAATAGCTTCTTCTAAACGTTCAGCTTGAAGGTATGATTCTTCGCTAATATGCTTAAGCGCCTGGTTTAAATATTTTATTGGTCCTTTGTTCCAAACTATTTTTCTCTCCATGAACGGATTTCTTTGAGGGCTTCTTCATTGTTTATGTACTCCCCCCTGTCTATTTCTGCATCAGCTTCTTCCAGTTCCCTGGTATATTGCTCCACACTGATTTGCTGATGTTCTTCTTTCCATTTCACTAGCGCATTGATAAGGTCTTTATCCTGTAAAGAAGCCATCCATTCAAGTAGTTCGAGCTTTTGTGTGCGAGTATTCATTCTTGATCATTTACTTTTAATCAAATATAACATTTTCAGATTAAATTTTGGTTCCCAACAAATTGTATTTTACCACAGTGGTATATTGTGTCCTCACAGATCATGTTCCACCTCTGTGACACATGGCAGCATCCGCAACTGCTTTCATTGATCCCTGCTCTAGGAGTTGTAGTTAAGTTCAGCAAATGGTCGGTGTGCCACACGACCATGGGTAGAGCAGCTGCAAATTCTTAGTTTGAATACACCTGCATCAGGAGAATTTAGCCAAGGGGAGGTGTGGGAGGCGTGTAGTCTGGGTCTTAAATGATAGCTATCCTTGAGCCTGAGATGTATTCTTTAATGGATTCTATGCTTAAAAGTTTTTCGCTTTTTTCAGGTTCAAGCTTTATTTCTTTATTTCCTGTAATCAAGGATTCTAAAGGTATCCCCAAGTACCTGTTTAATAGAGTTATCATTTTCAAGGTCAATGCACGTTTGCCATGTAAAACTTCGGACACCCTTGTTTTACCTCCAAATAAGGGTGCGACATCAGCCTGTTTCAGGTTCATTTGATCCATTCTAAACTTGATCGCTTCAATTGGGCTTGGGGCTTCAATCGGATAATGTTCCTGCTCATACTTTTCTACAAGCAAAGATAGAAGTTCCATTTCTTCACCTTCAGGACTGTCAGGCTCTATCGCATTTTCAGTTCCGTTAATAAGAGTATAAATACGCTCGCAAGCTTCGCTGTACTCTTGCTCTGTTTTTAATATTTTAGTTTTCATATCGTACCGTTTTTGCATCTATTTTATCATATTCTTTATGTGTTCCGAACCAAACAACAAAGACTATTTTCAACTTATATTCTATGTCAACAATCAGACGGTAATCATTGCCTTTTATGTTGAACACTACCCGCTTTGAACTTATGATACTGGCATTGCCATACTTTGATTTCAGTTCATTTGTATTGCCCCAGGTTGAGAACCTAACCTCGTAAATCCAAGCTTTTACATCCTCTTCTGCCTGTTGGTATTTGCTTTCCTTACAATACTCAGTTAAGGTTGACTCTTTTATTATCCTCATACTTTACAAAGATAGCAAAAGTTACCCTATTTGGTAACTTTCTAGCTGATTTTTTTAAGTGATATTGATATTGTATCCAAACGTGTTTATAGTCATTGCAACGGATGAATTTTTTGCATTTCCTATCTATTTGTTTTGCTGGTTTGTTTTTTTTAGATAGTTGCTTGAATTGTCAGGGCACGAAAAGGTCTATTTAAACAACAACCGCACTATTCACGGTTGTGCGGCTCACCTCCCATCTGCCAAGCTTTGATGTGTGGCTTTAGTGGCGCAACTTTGATATACTATAGCTTAATACTACATTTTGGCACAGATATCTTAAAACAACATCTGCTGTAGGGAAACAAAACTTCTAAAGGGGCTGCTTACTAAACTTTTGTTCGTTTGGCAAACCTTTTTCAAACTCCTTCTATAATTTGGCAAAAGGATTACAAATCCTTAATTAAAGCTTCCGGATTGCAAATCCGGAAAAGCAGAGGCTGCAAATTATGAAGCACAGCGGTGAATTATATACGGTTTATGAGGAAACAATTCAGGCGGATAAGCGGAAAGGTCTGTTCAAACAAGAATTACTCTTTCCATGGTTGTGTGGCACCACACCAACCATCTACCAAGTTTTGATGACAGGACAATACAAGAACAGCCTACCGCCCAGCAACCTTTTCCTCCCCCACCTCTTCCACTCTCTTTATAATCCAGGTGCCTAACTGGCTTCCTTGTTCCTGGCCTTTGATGATAGCATCCATAAAGTGAATTCCGCCATAAAGCCTTGACATAGCAGCTTCGTTGGCTGCCTGCCGAAAGGATTCAAATTTCCGTGCCTCAAGGCCATAAGGTAGCTCGACAGTATCTGTGAAAGCAATATTTTCTCCCAAATAATGGGTGAGTACTTCTGCTGCTGCGGTAGAAATGGTAGAATGGCCACTTAAATATTCAGGAAAAGGCGGGGTTTGCAGAAAAGGTTTCCAATCCGCATCAATGTGTTTTCTTATGGCAGTTTCCGGACGAATTCTGTTGCTACGAAACTTTTCGTCCCAACATGCGATAAAACCATCCATCAGGGATATGGCCACAATCGTATTAACTTTCATTGCTTCAGGAAAGCTGAGATTTTGATCTTGCACAACTATACCGGTGATTCCCATCCAATGAGCACCTGGGGAGATTTTCTTCATTCCCACCATCAGATGACCTTTATCTTGCAGGGCAAAGGGGTTACAATCCCAGAAAGCAGCGATTTTCCTGTTTTCTTTGGACAATCCCGATCCTTTTACATACACCTCACGCATCATCTTAAAAAAATGTGACGCTTCATCAGAAGAAAAAGCAACAGGAGCGACTGGCTTAAACTGATCCGGAGACAATAAGGTAAAAGATCTAATTGAACTAAAATATGGTTCTACGGGGGCAAAATATCCCGGAGGCGTTGGGTACCATTTTCCTTCTTCCTCTAAAGGGGTATACAATTTATAAGTGGTTGTCTGATTATATTTATCTGCCTTGGCATAATCAAGAATCCGGGTACTTATAGCCTTTGCATAAGATAAGGACCCTTCCACAACATCTTCTGCAATGCCGGAATTTAAACATGAGTCTATAAAACTCGCTTGATATTCTGCAATTATGGAACCTGAAGGTTGAAGTTTAGCGGC